>JBDKJC010000187.1:0-6643 GCA_039796815.1 Cyanobacteriota bacterium
TGATAAAGCTTCTGTAACTAAATCTTTAGCCGACGGTAAAACTAATACTTTATTAATCGATCGCCTTAGTCCCAAATTGCGGAAAAAATTACTGCAATTGATTCACAATCGCGAAACTGCGAATCGATTATTAACTGGAACGATGTTAAATCACGCTGGTCGTTCTCCTAACTGGTTAGCAGAAAAAGTTATTTACGATTTAGAACGCGATCGCCTATAATTCAGATTAATTTTTTTTTAACTTAAATTTTTCTGGAGATTCTGTTGTCAGCCATTAAAGGAATGGCTGTTACCTTTTAGCTATTAGCTAATTGGGTTTAATACCCCCGTTAAAAATCGATCCTAATTAGATAACCCGAAGCTCAAAGCTATTAGCTTTGAGCTTTAAAAATTAATTCCTATCGATCCCAGCAGACTTCTCAATACATGAGGTGCTTGCCAGAGTAGATAGCCAATCGTGCCGAAAAGTAGGGTGTTGATAGCTGTCAGAACGTAACCAACTCCTAGTAACAATCCGTCAGCTTCCAGAGTGGCTATAGCTAAAATTAGAATTGCTATTGCTGGAATTGTATTGGTAAACGGAATAAAAGAAATAGGCAAAGATAACAAAATAGCAAGCCAAGCAATACAAAGTCCGTTAAGCCTCCAAACATAAGGATTTTTAGCAATTTTAGAAATGCGAGGACGAACGAATTTTGTTAGTAATTTAGTAATTTTTTCTAAGCTTTTTAATAATTGCGAGCTAAATTTAGAAGGAAATTTAAATAGATAAATTTTTCTGGGCAACCAAAGTTTACGTATTCCCAAAGCCATTTGCAACCCAATTAAAATACAACCCAATCCTGAAATAGTTGACAATCCAGGTGGCATGACGGGAGACAAAAATGGTAGTGCTAATAAAATAATTAGCAAACTAAAACCGCGTTCGGAAGTTTGAGCTAAAATATCGCCAATGGTCAGAGGTCGTTCGGCTAGGCGCTTGAGAAGCTTTTCAATGTCCTGGGAAAATCTAAGTTGCATAAAGTGAGTACTAAGGATAATTTATTGAAAATTATTAACTATAATCTAGACTTAAAATAATCATTCAGTAAACTGTACCGTATATGGATTACTTTAACCTAATCGCGTTCAAGGTGTTCAATCATACTATTTGTGCTGCGATCGGGCAAAATCTTTATACAATCAATATTTTTCTGTCGAGTTAAGGATGGATAGATGGGAAAGCGATCGCTCTTAACCAAAAACTAGCCAAAAGGCGATCGCAATATAAAGCACGGGTTCTATTCCTGTTGTCAGAAATGCACCATAAGAGTGTGTTTGTAAAGTAAATATTAAACTGTAGAGTAATAAGTAATAAAAACTTATCTCCTTAATTATGTATGCCAGCGATATTCCTTCCTTACTCAACAAGTGCTATGGCTGGCTCAGATCGGGAGGGCATTTAGCCTTCAGCACTTCAGCCAAAACTGCTTATTGGGCAGATATCCAAGTAAAAGTGTGTCAAGATTTATTTGGTATTGATTTTCCGCATATTCTTCGACCTCTTTGGACTCCCGTAAAATGTCAGGAGTTGTTAAAACAGTCTGGCTTCCAGAATATAAAAATAGATTGCGATCGCCAAGGAAAATATCTAGTTTTAGATGAGTATCCTGTTAATATTTCATGTGAAGAAGGTAATTTAATGCCTAAAGCAAATCCATTAGTTAACTTAACTGCTATTCAGAAAGAAGAACTACAGTCGGCATACTAGCAAGCGATTAACGATCTGGTAACAGAGGAAGGTTTATGGAGCGATCGCAGTCTTCTGTTTGTCAAAGCGCAAAAATAGGTGTAAAACTAGCCAGACTGTTATGAGGGGCAATAAGCGAAAATATTGTAGCTAAAGAGTGCTTAAGGCAGTAAAAATAGCTTTAGGTGATTTTTAGTAGTAATATTTCACCGATTCGATGGACTAATTCTGCACGAACGGGAGCAGGTACAATCCGCCAGGTTTTACAAGCTCGTCTAGCTGCTGCAACAGCTAGGTTGACATCATTAAGATCTGAACTAGGAAAGGTAGCGACCACTTCGCGCCAATCAGCAGGATTACGACTTTCTTTGATGGTTTGCCCAGAAATCCAGTTCCCATCGATATAGTTATGACATATCAGTGGTGTAGTATCCATAATCCAAATATCCTCAGACTTTAATACGATGCTAGCCGATCGCTTTGGAAGCGGGAATTAAGGATCGATCGAGAGCTATGCTTTGTAAAACTCGACTGTTGTTCCTGCCAACCCAGCAACCTTATCAATTAAATTTTGACGTTGTGATTCATTCATCGCCACAAAAGAATTAGCCAGAGCTACTTTTTCCTGCATTTGTTGGGGATTATTAAAGCCCGTCACCAAAACACTAATCGGCATTGACCAAGCAAAATGAACTGCCTCGGCAATACTGACTAGATTGGGAACAATTTTAGGATTATCTCCCGATTGTCCATGAGCCGAACCACCAAAAAAACCACCATTGGCTAGGGATTTCATGGCAATTACGCCGATTTTACGTTCAATTAACTGGGGCATAACTTGTTTAATAAAGCTGGAATAGCTAGGATCGGCAAGATTAATTGGCATTTGACAAGTATCAAAAATATCTGACTCTGCCAATACTTGTAGATGGGCTGCTGGTTGACTATGACCTGTAAAGCCGATGTGTCTAACTTTACCCGAAGCTTTAGCCTCTGCCATTGCAGACCATACACCATTGCTAATGCGATCGCTCACATCATCAGGGCTATTAACACTATGGACTTGCCATAAGTCTAGATAGTCAGTATTTAATGCTCGTAAGGAATCTTCTAAATCGCGACGAGCATCCTCCGCATTCTGGGCAGTAGTTTTGCTCATCAAATAAATATCATCCCGATATTTAGGAGTCAGCAATTTCCCCATCATTGTTTCGCTACCCCCAGACTGATACATACGAGCCGTATCAAAAAAACGTACTCCACCCTGCAAAGCAATTTCGATAGTTTCTTGGGCATCTCTTTCACTCAAGCCTCCCAAATGAGAGCCTCCTACCCCAAGCATAGTTACCGCTTCCCCTGTCTGTCCTAAAGTTCTTAAGGGTAATAATTTACCCCAGCGATCTGTAAGGGTATGCTTGGTTAAATCGCTTTTTTGTTGACCTTTGACATTCGTTTGAGAAGTTAAAACTAACCCTGTAGTCAAGCCTGCTAGCCATTTGAGTAAAGAACGACGCTCCATATTTGATACCTTAAGTATTTATACTTCTAAGATTATTTTAGAGCAGCTGGCAAACTACTTTTAGTTAGTTTGATTGACCGTTTTTGATTAAATGTAGATATAGTATTTTAAAAATGTTAATAATTGAGAGACTTTTTGTTAAGGCGATCGCTTTTGAACGGTCTAGTAAATTGTTAAGTCAAGAAAATTGTTCGAGATCGTCACTGTCTCCTGGTAAAAAGCGATCGCTAATTATTTCTGACCAAGAATAAAGACAAGATGGAGGAAAAGTCTGAGAGCTTAACCCTGTTTCCTTAACTGCTTCTAATATTCCTACTTCATAAGCGTCAATAATTGCATTATTAAGGTATGGTTTAAGACTGGGATTACTTTTTAAATGTTTAGCAATTTCGATTCTTTGAATTTTAATAGTTGCTAACCAACTTCTACTGCGCTTTTCTGGTTGAAATTCCCATTTTAAGAGGTGCATTAAGAGGACAATTAAACGATTAACTAGCTCTCTTCTTTCTTGTTTCCCCAAGCTTTCAATTTCCTCAATCAAATTGTCCCAATCTAAATTAGTTAAGTCACGCTTTTGCAATTGCTTGATGGTAGTTTGCACCCATCCATAAAAATCATTTTCATATAAGCTTTGCATACACTAACTTGCTCTAATAAATTTCTGCTGGTTACTTTCGCCACTTTAGCTCTATCATATCAAGTCTATTAAAAGTAAATTCAGGCAAGAAGTCTAATGAAGGAGACTATCAATATGTCCGTTTTGTCGTTGCCCAACGAGAAAGTATACTAGTAAATAAAACCAACATGACCAAAATAAAAGCTGCACCCCAAGCCAATTCCTGCTGATTCTTAAAGGGGACGATCGCAAAATTATAAACCAACACCGCTAAAGAAGCTGTGGGTTCTGCTAGCAAAGCATCCCAATTGGGCCAATATTGAGTAAATAGGGCGGTAAACAGCAAGGGAGCAGTTTCTCCCGCAGCACGAGCGATCGCTAGAGTAATACCTGTAATAATGGCGGGTAAAGCAGCAGGTAGCACGACCTGTAAAACTGTTTGATATTGATTTGCACCAATGCCGACAGAAGCTTGACGTACATCTTGGGGTACTAGTTTGAGAGCTTCATCAGTAGTACGCACAATAATTGGCAACATTAAGATAGAAAGAGCAAAACCTCCAGCCCAGGCTGAATAGCTTTTAAAAGTTAGGACGATCACACCATAGGCGAACACCCCAACAATAATCGACGGTACTCCACTCAAAACATTAGTCGCAAACCTAATCCACTCAGCAACTTTGCCCTCGTTGAATTCCGAAAGATAGATTGCAGCCATAATGCCCAAGGGAATGCTGATCAAAGCCCCAATCCCAACCATCAACACTGTGCCTAAAATGGCATTACCAAAACCACCACCATCTACTAAGGGTGGCGGAGGTAATTCAGTAAAAATCGAGGTTGATAAAGAACTAAGTCCTTTGGTGATTAGATAACTCAGAATAATAAATAGCGGAACAATTGCAGCGAGGGTAAATAAAGCAGCAACAGAACTCATTACCAAGCCAAAAAGCGTGCGGGGGGACGTTGGATTGCGCTTGAGGCTAATTTCTCCGTAATCTGATTTTTCGAGCTGAGGTGAAGTCATGATGTTCTTTAAATTGGATCTGGAGAGTTGGATAGTTTGACGTTATTTAAACTTTTCTTTAAATTTTTTGCAGTCTAGTTACGAAGAACTGAGCCAAAATATTCACTACTAGGGTAATGAAAAACAGAATTAAAGCTGCATACATCAAGGCTGCCACTTGTAAACCGCTGGCTTCAGCAAACTGATTAGCCAGTAAAGATGAAACTGTATTGGCAGGAGCAAAGATATCTAAAGCAGCCACTCGGTTGGAATTACCAATTAACATGGTGACGGCCATAGTTTCACCCAATGCCCGACCAAGAGCCAGCATGATTCCGCCAATAATACCTGAAGATGCAGCAGGCAGAATTATTTGGATAATTGTTTCCCAACGTGTAGCGCCTAAACCCAAGGCAGCTTGCCTCATCCCAGACTCGACGTTCGCAATGGCATCACGACCAATAGCAGCAATAGTCGGTAAGATCATTACGGATAAAATCAATGCCGCAGGTAACATACCTTGTCCTTTTAAAGGCGTAAAACCTTTGAGAAAGGGAATTAAGACAAAAATACCCCATAGACCATAAACTACACTAGGGACGGCTGCTAATAATTCCACCAAAAATACAGTGATTCTTTGAACAGCGGGGGGTAAATAATCTTCACTGAGAAAAATTGCTACTCCCAAACCAATTGGCACTGAAATCGCCAAGGCAATAAAAGAACTAATTACAGTACCGTAGATTGCAGGCCAAACTCCATACTGCTCTTTCACAGGATTCCAACTGCTAGTAGTAATAAATCCGAAGCCAAATTCTTTGATTGCTGGCATGGCAGCGATCGCTACTTGAATGGTAATCCAAACTAAAATACCAGCGATCGCCAAAGCCAAAAGTTTAGCTGACCAATAAAAAGCACTATCTAAAGTTCTTTCCACTCCTGAACGAGCTTCTATCTTTGACGCTTGATGATTCATAAAGATTTTAAGTATTTTAATGTTAAATATTGCCTAAAATAGGCTGTAAAAATATTATACGAGTATCTATCTACAATACATCAGATTAATCCTCTGCGCATGACGGGGCTTTAACCCATTTATTCAACGGTAACGTCACAATCTGAATCGTTTTTACTCTAAAATAGTAAAGTTATGATAATTAAACTAAACCAATTATTAATTGCTCGCGGAGTGTATTCAATTCATGGATTTAATAGTCACTAGCCTAGTTAAGTTTCTCCAAATTTACTGGATCTTGCTAATTGTGAGAATTTTATTGTCTTGGTTTCAGACGGCAGAATGGGCAGGGCAAATTATTTCCTTCCTCGCTCCTGTCACCGATCCTTACCTCAATATATTTCGTTCAATTATTCCACCTTTAGGTGGACTTGATATTTCAGCAATTTTGGCACTGATTTTATTACAGTTTGTGCAAAGTTCACTAGCTTCTTTTTCTACTATTAGCATGGCAAGTGGATTTTAAGGTAAGGCTAGTTTTCGTATTCAAAATCGTCGTAATAGAAAGGACGAACTTTTTCTGCAAACCCAGACGCTTTAAAGTTTTTCAATTTTAGAGGAGTTGGTTGGTTTGCAGGGACACTGACTCTAATTTCAAAGTCACTTACACCAGGGGGTACTTCCTCGATTGTGCCAATTCGCCCCCGATTTTCAAAGGTTGAGTTGTCATTGGCATCATAAATTCGTCCAAATACATCAGCATCTACGACGGTTTTGCCTGAAATATTTTTTGCTTTACCTTTAATGGTATAACAACT
>JBDKJC010000188.1:0-6632 GCA_039796815.1 Cyanobacteriota bacterium
AAAGGTTGCTTGGGGTTTAATTAAATCATGTTGCGCACTTACCTGAGAATCACTAAAATCGTTGACTAATTGTCTAGCCAAGGGTTGAAATATTTGCAGAATATACTCACGAACAGCCTCTATTCCTGCATCCAAAAAATAGGCTCCGATTGTGGCTTCAAAAGTGTCATTGAGTAAAGAAGCATTAGTTCTGCCACCATCTTTATCAGTACCTTTGCCCAAGCGCATCAGCTTTCCTAAGTCAAATTCTGCTCCTAGCTGACCTAACTGCTTTTCATCGACTAGTCGCGATCGCATATGAGTTAGTTGAGCTTCATTAATCGTCGGATACATACTGTACAGCATCTCGGCAATCACGAATCCTAATACCGCGTCACCCAAAAATTCTAACCGTTCATTGTCTGCCGATCCAGGATTTTCGTTGGTATAGGAACTATGGGTTAGGGCAAGCTCAAATAGCTTAGAGTTTTTGAAAATTGGTAATTGATACTGCATTGTGTAAGTAATAATCGCAGTCTAGTCAGGTAATCTATGGTTTTTTACGGTTACTAAAAAGGCTAATAGCTATTAGCTATTAGCTATTAGCTCTAAAAATTACTTTGGGTTGCTTTCTAGTCGATGATCAGTGCTGTCATAATATTAAGGTCAAAGCGATCGCCATTAACTTATTCACAATTATACTGCTGACTATACTATCCCAATTCTCGCAACTAGCTGGAGAGATGAACCAGACTAAAATATCTTGAAACTATGATACTTGTACTGATTGTAGCTTTACTGTTAATCGCTAATTGGTTTTTCACAGAAACTATAATATTTACTCCCGTAGATTTAGCTATTCGTTTTACCTCCCTTGGGTGGTGGGTCTTAGCTTTATTGTTGATTTCGTTTGTTGCTTGGTGTATTAGTGATGATTAGTGGCAACAATTTTACTGTTCAACGCCAATTGCTTCAAAGGTTTAAGTAAACTTAAAGGTAGATTAAACTGATTTAATTGCCAACGTTCATTTTCAGGATGCTCTAGGTCATAACCGTGATAATCTGTTCCCCCTGTCATCAATAGATTATGTTTTTGACACAATTGCTGAAGACGATGTACTTTATTATTGCCATGATGGGGATGATACACTTCAAGTCCCATTAATCCTGCATCTAGTAGCTCGGGCAGCACATCTTCTACCTTGCCACCACGGAATAAATAGGGATGCGCCCAAACAGGAATTCCGCCACAATTGCGAATTAAACTAATGCCTTCCTGGATCGAAAACTTTTCATAATGCACATAGGCAGGACGATCTTCGCCTAAAAACCGCTCAAAGGCTTCTTGACTAGAACTAACATAGCCTGCCTTAACCATAGCGCTAGCGATATGCGGGCGACCTAGCGCCAGATTACCATCTAGCTGCTCTAATTTTAAGGGATAACCCATCTGAGTTAAATTAGCTACCATTTGTTTGGCACGACGCTTTCGCCCTGCTAAACGTTCTGCTAGAGGTGCTGTCAATAATGCTCTTTGAGGATAGTAACCGAGAATATGTAGCGATCGCCCGTTGTGAACCGTGCTTAATTCCACTCCAGGCACAATTTCAATCTGGTATTGTTTGGCTGCGGCGAGCGCTTCATCCCAACCATCTAATGTATCGTGGTCAGTAATTGCCAAAGCCTTAATCCCTGCCTGGGCAGCTCTTGCTACCAGCTGTTGAGGAGTTAGAATACCGTCAGAATAAGTAGTATGGGTGTGTAGTTCTATCATTTTGGGGGTGCAGTGAGGATAACTTAATTTTCCGCAGCTTCGATCTAACTACACTTGGTTGCTCACTCTATATATTCTACATATATCGCTTTGATTTTTTGATTGATTGAGTCCTTTGCTAGTGGATAATATAAAGAATCTTGAGTAATTAAAACAGCAGCTTCAATTGCTTGTTGAAAGTTACCCTTGTCTGCGCGTTGCTCGGCAATTAAATATATTTGCTTATTCCATTGACTAATTAGATTCCGAGCTTCAAGATATCCTGCTGCTCCTGGAACTATTTTCTGGGCAATGGCGATCGCCTGATTATAAGATGATGCTTGATTAGGATTAATTAAGATTTGGGCCTGGGCTTGCGCCAGATAATTGTGATTGAGATCCTGTGTTTGCGCTATTAACTGCCAATTTTTGACTGCTACGTTTGCTTCTTGAGCAATTGATTGAGTCGAGTCATAATTTTGAGGAATTAACTTCGCCGCGGCGATCGCTCCCGCTAAATCTCCATCGCTGGCTCTTCCTTTGGCAATATCTAGAATTATTTCACTCCAGCGAATAATGTCTTCTCGCGCTTGGAAATTAAAAGAAAACTCAGCTTCAGTTTTTCTGGCATGTTCGATTGCTCGATTAAATGGCGAGGCTTGGCTATCACTTAAAAAAACTGTACTGCTAGGAGGAAGAGTTGCTGCTTCTTGTGAATCTAAATCGATATAAATTTTGGCTTTTTCTAAAAGGTTGCTCGCTTGAGAAAATGACTGAAATAGAATCAGCGAAACTAGGATGAAGATTTTAGTGCTAGTTAATAATAGCCAGTGCCACCAAAATCTTTGATTTGTCCTCAAACTACATTGAGATTCAAGATGTATAAGATCGGGAGCTGGACTAACAATCGGCTGGCGATCAGCATTGAGTGGATAAGACTGTAAATCGACAAAGTTAGGTAGCTTGATATTGTTCTGTTTCAAAGGATGAATAGGACAAGAATCAAAAGCATCTTGATGTTTAATTTCAAAAGATTTGATTTTTGCCCCAATTGGTAAAAGAGCCAATTGTTCAATTTTTTTGTCACACAGTAAATCAGCTAAGGGAAGAACTGGTTGTCGATCGCTACCGTTACTAGAAATTGCCCCATAATTTAGCATAGGAAATTATTACTTTATTTTGGCATCCTTGATAACTTACGAAAATTGTTTTGTCAACCTATTAAGACATCAGTAGCTATCAGCTATCAGCTATCAGCTTTTTTAAGCTTACACCTTCGGATATAGTCTACTCATTGGAAAAGCGCTGTAAAAGCGCGATCGCTATCTGCAAGTAAGCTTGATTTGATACTAAGATAACCATAACTAGAAAATCTTGTTTGGCTTGAGCAAAAATTTTGATAAACAGATAAAAATGACAATTTTGGTAGCTGGCGCAACGGGAGGAGTGGGTAAACGAGTAGTGCAAAAGTTACTGGCTCGCAATTACCATGTCCGAGCATTAGTGAGAGATTCAGAACGAGCTAAAGCTATTTTAGGAGACCAGGTAGAATTATTTGAGGCCGATCTAACCATTGCTGATACTCTCAAACCAGCCATGATGGCAGGTATCAGTGCCGTAATTTGCTGTACAGGTACTAAAGTTCAGCCAGTGGAAGGAGACACCCCCAATAGAGAGAAATACTATCAAGGGATTAAATTCTATTTGCCAGAGGTAGTTGATACTCCCGAATTGGTAGAGTACGAGGGAATTAAAAACTTGTTGCAGGTTATCTCTCAGCATCTTCCTCATCCAGGAGAACAAGTGATCTTTGATTTTGCCGATCCGAGTAGCGATTTATCGGAAACTTGGGGGGCAATAGATGATGTAGTCATGGGAGGAGTCAGCCAAAGTAAAATTCACTTAGCAGACAATAAGGCTATTTTTACAGGGGTTGTTTCGACGGATAACAACGGCGGTTTTGCTTCAGTGCGAACTCGTAACTTTACACCACCGATGAATTTATCGGCTTATCAGGGAATTGAACTGAGGGTAATTGGCGATGGTAAACGCTACAAATTTATTATTCGCTGCGAAGGTCAATGGGATGGGGTTGGCTACTGCTATTCCTTTGATACGATTTATGATTATCCCACAACTGTGCGGATTCCCTTTAAGGATTTAATTCCCGTATTCCGCGCCAAAATCCAGTCAGCTAGCCAGCTAGATGCTGCCAAAATCTACTCGATGCAGCTGATGTTGAGTAAGTTTGAATATGACGGCGAACTAAATCCTCGGTTTGAAGCAGGTTCATTTAAGCTGGAGGTTGAATCCATCAAGGCTTATGGTAATCAAGTTAAACCCCAGTTAGTTCAGGTAAGTTCAGCAGGAGTGACTCGCCCTAATCGTCCAGGAATTAACTTAGCAGAAGAACCACCCGCAGTACGAATGAACGATCGACTGGGAGGGATCTTAACTTGGAAACTACGAGGCGAAGAAGCTATTAGAGCGAGTAATTTAACCTATACCATTATTCGTCCCTGCGCCTTAACCGAACAACCTGGGGATAAAATTCTTTATGCCGAACAAGGAGATAATTTAAGGGGACAGGTTAGCCGAGATGCGATCGCTGAACTCTGTATCCAGGCGCTCAATTCTGCTTCTGCGGTTAATAAAACTTTTGAAGTCAATGAACAACAACAGGGTAATACTAACTGGCAAGAACTGTTTAATAATCTACAGCCAGATTGAATATTTTTCGGTTAACAATTGCGCTCGGTAAACCTGGGCTTAAGTAACAAGTAATCAGTAATCAGTAATCAGTAATCAGTCATGGAAAAGCGATCGCTAGGAACATCGAAAGTTCAAATAACGCCAATTCTGATGGGAACATGGCAAGCAGGCAAGAGAATGTGGTCAGGAATTGACGATCGCGAAAGTGTTAGAGCAATTCGAGCTGCTGTAGATGCAGGGATAACTACTATTGATACGGCAGAAGTTTATGGGCAAGGGCATTCAGAACAAATTGTTGCTCAAGCTGTATCCGATCTCCGCGATCGCCTACAATATGCCTCTAAAGTATTTGCTAATCATCTTAAATACGACCAGGTAATCGAAGCTTGCGATCGCTCTTTAACTAATCTCCAAACAGACTATCTCGATCTTTATCAAATTCATTGGCCCTCTGGTTCATTTGGTAATGAATCAGTACCGATAGAAGAAACGATGAGTGCTTTAAATAAACTCCAAGAAGATGGCAAAATTAGAGCGATCGGCGTTTCTAATTTTAATCGCGAGCAATTAGCTCAAGCATCGAATTATGGCAGAATCGACAGTCTACAGCCACCCTATTCACTGTTTTGGCGCAAAATTGAAAACGATGCCATTCCCTATTGTCTAAAGCATAAAATCTCGGTTTTGGCCTATTCTCCCATGGCTCAAGGATTATTAACTGGCAAATTTAGTCCCAATCATAAATTTGAACCAGACGACCATCGTAGTGCTAACGTACTTTTCCAAGGTCAGAACTTTGAACGCGCTAATCAAGCTTTGGAACAGCTAAAACCCATTGCCTTAAAGCATAATTGTACTTTAGCCCAGCTTGCTCTGGCATGGTTAATTGCTCAACCTCAAACTAATGCGATCGCTGGAGCGAGAACTGTAGAACAAGCACAAGACAATGCTAAAGCAGCTAATGTCAACTTATCTACTGAAGACTTGCAGGAAATAGATCGTATCGGTAGACAAGTAACAGATCATCTCGATGATAATCCTGTGATGTGGGATTGGTAATTATCGATCGGGTTACTTTTCAGAAATATAGTAAAGATTTATTGCCAAGCTATCAAAGAGAAAAAGGCAACAAATGGACTATGAACTAAAGTTTCAATTTAAGCCATATCAAAACTATTTTAAACCGCCCTTGCAGACTAGTCATGGTGTTTGGTCGATACGCGAGGGCATTATTATTAACCTGACAAATTCAGAGGGAATTACCAGTAAAGGAGAAATTGCTCCTTTGCCCTGGTTTGGTTCAGAAACTATGACCCAAGCAATAGAATTCTGTCAGCAGCTAGAAGAAGCTATTACTAAGCAGGAAATTATGGCTATTGGCGATCATCTTCCCTGTTGTCAGTTCGCTTTAGAATCGGCTTACCTAGCATTGACTCAACCTCATTTAGCTTGTTTACCTCAAACTTTAGAGTTTTGTTATCTTTTACCTGCTGGCGAAAAAGCTCTGACTACTTGGCAAAATCTATATCAAGCTAACTTTACCAATACTTTTAAGTGGAAAATTGGAGTCTTGACTTTGGCGGAAGAACTTGAAATTCTCCAGCGACTTACCGCCAATTTTCCTTCAGACGTTAAATTAAGATTAGATGCCAATGGGGGATTAAATCTCACTCAAACTCAACAGCTATTGTCCGTAACAGATAGCTTAGAGGCGATCGAATTTATCGAGCAGCCGATGTCTCCTAAGCACTTGCCAGACATTTTGCAACTCAATCAAGAATATACTACTCTTCTAGCGTTAGATGAATCTGTTGCTAGTTTTCAACAACTACAGCAAGTTTATGATCGAGGATGGCGTGGAGTATACATAATTAAAGCAGCGATTATGGGATTTCCCACCAGATTAAGGCAATTTTGTCAAGATAAAAATTTAGATGTTGTCTTCTCTTCCGTATTTGAAACTAAAGTTGGTCGTGAGGCAGTACTCAACCTGACACAACAGTTAGCTCATCCCCGTGCGGTTGGTTTTGGAGTGGAGCATTTGTATAACCATTTACCATGAAATATCGAGGCTTTTCCTGGAGATAACAAATGAATATTTTACATCTAGTTGATTTCTCTGTTTAATATGCTACTATGTATTTCGTGGCAAACAAGATAACGAAGTCTATGCTAAAGCATGTTATAC
>JBDKJC010000189.1:0-6632 GCA_039796815.1 Cyanobacteriota bacterium
CTAACCAACCTGTCCACGATACGTAAACTAATCCGATCAACAAAATGGCGTTGCTAGTAATATGTAGCGATCGCGCCCAAGAGTTATGAGTATCTATTTGATTGGCACTCCAAGCAGAAAGGCAGACTAACCCTACCACCAATAAGCCTGACCAAAGATGAGAAGAATGCCCCAGACTGCCGTAGTAGCCAACTGTACCTACAACACCGATCGCCAATAATAACAGCACTAAAAAGACAATAATAATGCCTCCAGTATAGTGAGCGTTTCTCAGCCAAGCTGGACGACCAATTCTGGCTACACGACCATAAAACATTAATGCTCCTGAAGCGAAAAGCAATAAATAAAAAGCGATCGCTCCTCCCATTGCCCAAGCAGCAATTTTCCAAAGCCAAAGAAACGAAGGTAAATTCAAGTTTACTAACTGAGTATTGTTTTATACTAACGGCATTTAATTCTCTTAACTTAGCACAAATAATGGGGCTATTGTCTCTAATAACCCCAGATAATTATCTATCAATATTACTGAAAAACTTAATGCTTGATTAATGTTTTAAATAGCAAAATTAACTGATGTGGCAACATCCATTTTTCCGAAAGAAATACTCCCAGTTCGTTCACTTTGGGCTACTTGTTGAGCTTTGGACTGATTTTGCTCTTCTTCTACATTTTTCAGCTTGAGCTTAATGCAGGGAATTGTATCCGATAAGATCGCACTCGCCATCATTCCCGAATGGATCTCTAAGACTGCTGTTTCATGGGCTTCAAAGACTAATCGCTGACCAGGGAACACTACTCTTTCAAAATACCAGTTAGAAATATTAGTAATGCGGGCTATTTGAATTTGACTTGTAGCATTGACATAACTACAGAGAATGCTATCACTTTGATCGCTAGGAAAAGGATCTAATGTTTGAGACATAACTATTTAAAAATATTGTGTAAAAAAGGTTTTTACTTCTATATATAATTTAGCATTTCTCGATCCCAGCAATTTGTAAACCAAGCTACCGATAAATATATTAAATAATTCTTTGTTTATCTTTTTTTAATGACTTTATTGCATAATAAAAATTTTATTTTTAAATAATCTTTCGATCTTAACTAAAACTTCTCAAACAATTAAGGATTAATTTATACAAATTTGACTTTGGCGCTCGGCTACATCGCACTTCATTCTGAGTTGAGGAGAGGAAAATGTAAAATATGATTTGAACTTAGTTGATTGTGGAAGATAATCTCGCTAAAGTTAAGTTATATAACTAATTTATTATTGTCTTTGGCAGGAAATTACCTATATATCCTTCGGCAAACTCATAAAAATTGCAAAATTTAACATTTAACAATAATTCTCACTTATGGCTCAGCGCATTCTCTATGTTCGTTTACCCTGTAACCCAATATTTCCGATTGGAGTAGTGTATCTAGCGGATCATGTACACAAATTTTTTCCTGAAGTTGAGCAAAAAATCTTCGATCTGGGAACAGTTCCCCCGCTCGATTTTAATCTAGCCTTAGATCGCTGTATTGATGAATTTCAACCATCTTTACTCGTATTTTCCTGGCGAGACATTCAGATTTATGCTCCCGTTGGCGGTAGAGGCGGAAATCCGCTACAAAACGCTTTTGAGTTTTACTATGCTAAAAATCCTTTGATTCGCTTAAGAGGTGCATTAGGGGGGCTAAAAGTAGCATCTGCTTACTATGGAGAGCTATGGCGTAATAATAATCTGATTAAACGGGGATTAAACAGAGCCAAGCAGTATCACCCAGAAGCTCGTGTAGTAGTAGGCGGTGGTGCGGTTAGTGTGTTTTATGAGCAGCTACAAGAATCACTGCCTAAAGGCACAATTGTTTCCGTCGGTGAAGGAGAACAGTTGTTAACCAAGCTTCTCAATAATCAAGAGTTTCGCGACGAACGCTGCTATGTAGTAGGCGAAAACCAGATTAGAGCTAAGCTAATTCATGAATGGCCGACACCCATTGAAAAAAGCGCCTGTAATTACGATTACATTGCCACAATTTGGTCAGAATTTGACTATTATCTCCAAGAAAATGATTTTTATATTGGGGTACAAACTAAAAGAGGTTGTCCTCATAACTGCTGCTACTGCGTTTATACCGTGGTGGAAGGAAAACAGGTAAGGATCAATCCTGCTGATGAAGTAGTAAAAGAAATGCGTCAGCTTTATGAGCGGGGTATTCGCAATTTCTGGTTTACCGATGCTCAATTCATTCCTGCTAAAAAGTATATTCCTGATGCGATCGCTTTACTGCAAAAGATTATTGATTCGGGAATGAAAGACATTCACTGGGCGGCCTATATTCGCGCCGATAATGTGACTCCTGAACTAGCAGCATTGATGGTCAAAACAGGCATGAACTACTTTGAAATTGGCATTACTAGCGGTTCACAAGAGTTGGTGCGTAAAATGAGAATGGGCTATAACCTACGTACTGTTTTACAAAATTGCCGCGATTTAAAAGCAGCAGGGTTTAATGATGTGGTGTCAGTCAACTATTCATTTAATGTAATTGATGAAACCGAAGAAACAATTAGACAAACCATTGCTTACCACCGAGAGCTAGAAACAATTTTTGGGCAAGATAAGGTTGAGCCAGCAATTTTCTTTATTGGTTTACAGCCCCATACTCATCTAGAAGAATATGCTCTAGAGCGTCAAGTTCTTAAACCTGGATATAATCCCATGAGCCTAATGCCTTGGACGGCTAAAAAGCTGTTGTGGAATCCTGAGCCGTTTGGTTCTTTCTTTGGTGAAGTATGCCTTCAGGCTTGGAGACAAAACCCTAACGATTTTGGACGGGAGGTGATGCAAATATTGGAAAATAAATTAGGTAGAGCTTCTCTCGAAGAAGCCTTGGTTGCTCCTGTAAAATCAGAACAACAGAAAATGACTACTGCCGTTTGAAAAACCGATAAAAACAAATATAAATAAATCAAAAGTGTAGCCTGCGAGTCACACTGAAAATTTAACAAATTAACTACTAAATATCTACTATGCTGGAAGGTTCGATATTACAAAGATTAGATGAGGCTCATCACCATAGCGCACAACCACTAAACCTGGGGGTTTACTATAAAAACACCTTGGTTGCTCTGTGTCATGCGTTGGAAGATTTTATCTTGGATTCCCAGAGTCCACCCTTAATGGTGACGGCTTTCCAGCGTGGTAAATGGTATCTGGAAGAAGCAGATCGTTATAGCGATTTGGCAGACAAGTCCGAGCATGTCGTATTGATGGCAACTCCTGACGCGGGATTTGATAGCCACCCTACTAGTCAGAAGGAAAATGTGGCGCTGGTACAGCTTAAGCCAGAAGATCCTGTCGCCGAAGAATGGCATTTAATGATTCTCTCGCCAACTTATACAGCAATGGTGTTGTGTCAGGAGTTATCCCCCGAAGACTATGGTAACAACCAGCCCAAAACAGATTTAGAACGCAAATTCTATGGCTTTTGGACATTTGAACCAGAATTAGTCCAAGAAACTGTAGAGCTGGCGATCGATCATATGAGTAAATATGACCCTCAACTGGCTCAGATGATCACCGCTAAAGTTGCGAAGATGAATGCTGAATCTGCTACTAGACAACGAGATGATTTAGATGCGGTGGTTTCTCAGGTAATTAAGTATCTCCAAGACTCCCATGAAACCTTAAATCAACCACAAACAGGTAACTTTACAGGCTTCCAGGATTTAAGCGAAAATATTGTTTCCAATGAAATGCAGGCATTTCTGCGGATGGCTCAATTATTGGATGCTACCGACGTTAGTAACCCCATGGCCGCCTCAGAAGTAGCATCAATGGCAGAAGCAATGTCTCAATTGCTCGATTTACCTGCGTGGCAGGCTAAACGGTTGTATTTATCTGGCTTGCTACATCGAGTAGGTTTACCAGATGTAACTAGACGTAATAGACAATCGCCAGTTCAAGCAGAAACTTTAGCCAATAAATCTGCGCCCAAAGCCTCCGTATTGCGAGTTATGCCCCAGTTAGAAGCCGTTTCTAAGATCTTGACCCATCAAAGAGAAGCCTGGGATGGCTCGGGTATTCCCGCAGGATTATCTTATGACGAGATTCCTTTAGAGTCGCGAATTATTTGCTTGCTGGCAGATTTTCAGCAAAAGATGAAGGCTTATAAGCAATATTCGACCGACAAGAATCCCACTGTCCAGGCTTTAACAGACTGTCAGGCACTAGCTGGCAAGCGATACGATCCCAAGTTATTGGATGCTTTATCGCTTCTGGTGATGGGAATGCAGCAAGGAATGACTTTACCAGCATATCGACCCAAAATTGCTACAGGGATGTGGCTGGTAGATTCTGGTAGGGTAAATAAAAAAACAACATTTTCTTAGATTATTTAACACAAAATAAAATATACAATTAAACACAAATAATGACCGTAGATACCATTCGCGCAGGACAACAAAAACACTTTCCAGGGATAGATTTAGAAGATGAGGATTTAGCTGATTGCCAACTAGAAAAAATTAATCTGGCAGGAGCTAATTTAGTTGGGGCAGATTTGTCTCGCTCTAATCTCAAGGGAGCAAGACTAGATGGCGCAAATTTAATGCAAGCAGATTTACAACTTAGCGATCTACGGGCAAACCTATTAGGCGCAAATTTAATGCAAGCAGATCTCAGTCATGCTGACTTGCGGGGTAGTAATCTGCGGGGAGCAAACCTGATGGGAGCAAAACTAGCCCAAACTTCTTTATCAGGCGCATTTTTGAGTGGAGCTAACTTAACGGGGGTAAATCTTAAAGGAGTTGACTTAAGAGGGACAGATTTGCGGGGTGTTAACCTTAATAGCGCCAACCTCAAAGGTGCAAATCTATCTCAAGCAGATCTCCAGGGAGCAAACCTCAGTGAGACTAACCTAGAAGAAGCTGATTTGCGCGGAGCAAACTTAGCTGGGGCGAATTTAACTGGAGCAAACTTACTTTGTGCAGAATTAGAAGGCAGTAATCTGGATGGCGCTAGTATGGAGCGAGCCTGCGTATTGGGAACAGCGATCGCTCAATAAGATCATTTACATACGAGTGTTTCAAAGCGCGTGGGCTAAGGCTGGGAAACCCAGCAATGTAAAAATAAAAGACGCTAATAGCTGATAGCTGATAGCTAGTTAGGCATACACTTGGTCGTAGTAATTTTTATACTCATCACTAAGTAAAGGTTGCCACCAGTCTTGATTTGCTAGATACCAGGATACGGTGCGTCGCAATCCTTCCTCAACAGTCAATTGCGGACTCCAGCCTAATTCTTGCTTGATTTTACTAGCGTTAATTGCATAACGGCGATCGTGTCCTGCGCGGTCTTTAACAAAGGTAATTAGGTCTTTTGAAGGGCGTACAGGTAATTTGGGCGCAAGTTCATCCATCAACTCACATAGTTGTTCGACTAGATCGAGATTTTTCACTTCATTATTTCCGCCAACATTATAGGTTTCTCCTGGCTTACCACGGTGAATCACCACGTCCAATGCTCGACAGTGATCCTCTACATAAAGCCAATCCCGAATGTTCTGCCCATCACCGTATACAGGAAGTGGTTTGCCCAAAAGGATGTTGATACACATTAAAGGAATTAACTTTTCGGGAAAATGAAATGGACCATAATTATTGGAACAGTTGGTAATTATGGTAGGCAGACCATAAGTATGGAAATAGGCGCGTGCTAGATGATCGCTACCCGCTTTTGAGGCTGAATAAGGGCTATTGGGAGTATAGGGCGTAGTTTCTGTAAAAGCAGGATCATTTGCTTTCAGGCTGCCATAAACTTCATCGGTGGAAACGTGCAAAAAGCGACACGAAGTTAGTCCTTTAGGGCGATCGCTTTGGGGTTGTTCTCTTTGATTCCAGCGTTGGCGAAAGGCTTCGAGCAAGGTAAAAGTTCCCACCACGTTAGTCTGCACAAAGGCTTCAGGCCCTAAAATAGAACGGTCTACATGGGACTCTGCTGCAAAATGAGCCACGGTATCAATATTTTCCGCTACTAACAAATTGTCGATCAAAGTGCGATCGCAAATATCTCCTTGAACAAACTTAAACTGAGGCTTATCTTCTAAACTAGCTAAAGTACTTCTATTGCCTGCATAGGTCAAGGCATCTAATACCACAATGCGATCGCCTGGATAACTTTTACTCCAGTGATGCACAAAGTTAGAGCCAATAAATCCTGCTCCTCCTGTAATCAAGATGTGTCGGGGTGTTCTACTAATATCTGGTTGCATATATTTTATACGCCTAATATAAATTTAAAATTATACGTTTTAAGCTATAAGCTATAGGCTATAAGCTATAAGCCATAAGTTCTACGTTAATTCAATCTGTGAGTCGTCACCAATCATAAAGCGCAATGCTTTGGGGCGTTGAGGTGCAGCTTTTAGGTGCGCTCTTTCCCCAATTAGACTATCAACAATCCGTGAGTTAATTCCTTCTAAGGTTGCTCCTTTAAGTACTACGCTATGCTCAAGATCGATATCAATCAGCGTCGTATCATCGGCAATGCTGGTATAGGGACCAATAAAGCAGTTTTGAATCTTGCAGTTTTTACCGATTGTCACTGGACCACGAATCATCGAATTGGCGATCTGGGATTTTT
>JBDKJC010000190.1:0-6627 GCA_039796815.1 Cyanobacteriota bacterium
CATCGGTTGGATTTTAAGAGGAATGAAAAGTTAACACTCTTCGTTTGTCGTCATCGGCAGGTCTATTTTTTCAACCCGAATTCATCGCACATAACGGTTCTAATGTGAGAAATCTCTAAAATGTACTCTACGTCTAAATCCGACTCACTTCCAAAGAGCAGAATAACCGCCGATACTCCTACCAATGAGAAGATAGAAAAGCTTTGGCTGCATGGGAAATCGCCTCATACTATTGAGTTATACCACAGAACTATTGTGAGATTAAATGCAGTAACAGGCGGTAAACCTTTAGCTTGGCTTACCTTAGAAGATATTCAACTGTTTTGTGATCGCCTAAAAGCCGAAGAGTTATCGGATTCATCCAGACGCACCTATATCAGTGTAGCTAAGTCTCTACTCTCTTTTGCAAGTTCATGTGGTTTGATTAATTTTAATGTTGGTGCTAGCGTTAAACCTCCACAGGCTAAAGATAAGCTAAGTGAGCGTATTCTCGACCCCTCAGAACTTAACGCCTTACTTAATGCTGATACTAGCGAGCGCAACAGGTTAATACTCAATCTCTTTTACTATGGTGGGTTAAGAGTCAGTGAGCTAATCAATCTGACCTGGAAAGATTTGAATGGGGAATATCTTAATGTGTTTGGTAAAGGTTCTAAAACCAGAATTGTTAGATTGCCATTAAAAATAGTTGCCGAACTAAAAGCTTTTAAACCTCGTGGCAGTAAACGAGATGACTATATGTTTATTTCGGCTCGGACTAAATCTAAGCTGAGAAGGGAATCGGTTACTCAGTTGATTAAGGCGATATCGAAGGAGGTGGGCATCGATAAGCCAGTATCATCTCATACCCTGAGACATTGCCACGCTACTAATTCTTTAGAGAAGGGTGCGCCGATATCTTTAGTTAAGGAGACTTTAGGACATAGCAGTGTTGCTATTACCTCTCGTTATCTTCATGTTCGACCAGACCAGAGTAGTAGTCTGTACTTGTAGAGGAGCGATCGCCCTTCTATTTTATTAAGAGATTTTTTGGCTTTGAAGCCTGATTTTCGCCGATTTAACTGCTTAATACAAGTCATTTTATTAGCCATAATTTGACCTTAACTGCTTGCTTGTTAAATAATCAAGTTTTTCTTTTGCGTAAGTCCTAAAGGTTTTTACCCTCTACTCTAAAAATAACTTGCTTCTCATTAGGGCTGGCGTTATTTAGCAAATTTTCAATTCTGAAAACGACATATGGTCTACTAGTAGAATAGCTAAAGCCACTGTGGACATGACTCTCAGTTGACCACAATATAGCCTTATTTCCATCGGGCGTTAACGTAATGGTATCCGCGTCAAACCCTTTCGAGAGAACTTCCTCTTTTTTTGCTAAATCCCACATTATCACCCTGTGACTTTTAACCCACAAGTCCAAAAAGCGCGACAATCCCAAAAAGCACAACAGCCGCTCCTTCAAGTGCAACAATTCCAACAGCCCCCCTAAGACAATCAAACCCAACAAGCCCAGCCATAACCAGTGATGCGATTGCCACGTGAACCAGCCCATCAAGCCCCACGTGAACCAGCCCATCAAGCCCCACGCGTTCGCCAAGCCCACCAACAAGTTTATCAAGCCCATCAAGCTCAACCCCAACCAATACTGCCAAGTTTTTTTTTCTCTCCGTGCTACTATAGTTACCCACTTGCCTTTTGAAGTAGAAGTAATAGCGAGTGTTGTTAGGCATTATGTAAAAATAACTTGAACAATTTACCGAAACAAGTCAAGCACTTCCAATTCCAGAACGAACCTGTAATTTCAGTCGATACCAAGAAAAAAGAGTTAATCGGAAACTTTAAAAACCCTGGGACTGAATGGTGTCAGAAGTCTCAGCCAGAAGAGCTTTCGCTAATTCCGATCCTATGGCGATCGCCAATATCTTTAAATATAACAAGTTTGAAAACACGCCCTAGCGTATACGCATGTCCAGCACACATCAACTACCCCGCCACAAGCGGACGGGGTATGGAAATCGTTTCGATTAGTTTTCGCGGCTCTTCCAGGTAGATCTACCTGGGTTAAGCTCGTCTCTACAATTAATTAGTCAAGACCGAGTAATTTTTCTGCATTCACGCCCTAATTTTTTGGCGTTGCTGAATAAATTGTTGAAGAGATAATAAATCTGGGCGTTGGTGAATGCGATCAATTGAATGCCGTTAATGTAAGCACGATTTCTGTTGGTGAGGTGTCGACGATTGTGCTACTGTGTTCGCATTTGTCGTCATAGGGAAAAGCGTAAGACTTGCCATCAATACTCAATTCGTGCAAAATTTTGGCATAGTAATTAGTGATTGAATTGAGATAATATTGACTCGGATCGCACCAAGTGGACGAATCGCTGTTCAGTAAAATTGTTCGATTTAATGCTGATGATATTTGATTTTTAAGATCTCCATCAATGATGCGATATAAATCGCTACCCGTCGGAGTAAAAACACCATCACAACCAAAGACCTCTAACGAGGTTGGTTTGGGAATTGTGTGTGTAGTGTTACCAGGCGTTGTAACAAAGTTAAATACGTTGTTGGCATCAACACTTCCCTCTGAAATATAGGTTGCGCCATCATATGGCAAGGGTTGTAGCCTCAATGATTGGCTTTGATACTGTTGCCAGCATTGGTCGATGTAAGGCTCGAAATAGTTTTGTGGAAATGTGGCATCTTTCTGCGGAGCTAAGATTCTTAGCTGTGTATTATCGACAGTGCGAATTAGTGAATCAAAGGGGGGCGTTTCTTGAAATGCCTTAAATATTTCACTTCTGGATGCAGACATCCCTACACTCTGGTTCTCATTGCCAGTTAGCGTCGTCGTGATTGGCAACCCAAAGAAATCTACGCTAGTCGTATTACAGTAAATTGTCTTGTCTGGATTGTAGGTAAATTCAAACATATCAAAAATGATACTGTAATTAGGATCTGTTTCGGTATTAAATGCTGGTCCTGTAAAGTCTGAATCCCAAATAGGAACGATCAAAGGTTGACCAATTGAAAGCCAGCATCGACCAGAAATAATAGGTGGAGATAAGTCGATTGAGGATTGATCGGAGAGCTTTAAAAATGGCACGTTGACTTTTTGGGATTCAGGCGGAGCTTCTTGCCAACTGCCGTCTGGATTGATGAATCCCCATTTGTCCAATTGCTTTCCAATGATGCCAAAATAAATATCTTCATTGTTGTACTGGTTTGTATTATTGGCGAGCGATAATTTCATGATTCCTTCTCTGTCAATGCTATGGAGGGAATTTGTTTGCTTGTGCGGTAACACATCGTTATTGTGTGACGTTCGAGTAGGCTCCGTCATTTTATTTATCCTCGAATGGGGACGGCGGAGTAACCTCTGAGAACCAATAACTGTTGCTGCTGCTAGGCTACCAATAAGGAAGTTACGTCGATTGGTTTTCTGGCTCATAATTTTTGATTTCAGTTTTACTACTACGATTAGTAAATTAATTAGTTACGATTAGTAAATTAATTAGTTTTGAAAAAATTTGAGACGAGATTGTAGTGTAGTTTAAACTCAAATTAATACTAGAATTTTTGTACTACTCACAAAATCCGTTGTTAGAACTAGTGCCTTGTTACTGGCTCAGAGTTCAATTCCAGAGCCAACGGATTAAGACAACAGTTAAAGTAGCAAATCCCATAACAATACCTACTAAAAGTAATGTCAATCCAATTACAAATAAGCGATCGCTCTTGGGATGATCTTGAGTTTGGGGTAAATGTTGATTTAATAAAGCAATATTTCTGACATTAGCTTTCCAACCAAGATCGAAAAGGTCGCCTAAAACAGGAACTATACCTATGACCGAATCTAAGAGAAGATTAGCGACCATTTGCCCGATTACTTGACGAGGTAATCCCATCTGGGCAGCTTCGACAATAATATAAGCGGATAATGCTCCTGTCAGAGTATCACCACCACCAGGAAGTAATCCTAAAATGGGGTCTATTCCTATACGATAGGGGGTTCCAGGAATAGGAATCGCATTATCTAGTAATTGAGAAAAACGACGGAGATTACGGATTTTTTTATTGATTCGAGGTAATGGTTTTATTTGTGACATATATCAAGATGAAGGTCTACTTGCTCGGGAGCAACGCATCTAATTTGATTTGGCCTTGGAATTATATTGCTGAAGTTATTGGGTTAGCTCGAAAAGGAATTAGTTCTCCCACCTTTGCTTCTGCCACCTTATTTATTACTGACAGTATGGAGTCTGGTATCCTTGAAATTCGTCTAAATACTCTAAAATAGACGTGTTATATTCATCACGGGTTATATAGCCATTACGCAGAAGGTTTATAACTCCATATTCGCCACGCAGATGGGCAGCAGCAATAATTCCCGAACAGGTAATTGGTACTCCTTCTACTGAACCTCCCAAGTAATTTTCTATGGAAAGCTCACTTGTTATTCTGCTCCAAAACAAGTTAAAAGCTTCTTCAATTGCTATTTCTTGTACATTATTATTGTTAAGGAAATCTTCCTTGCTATGTTTTGGCTTTTATCTCAATCTGTTTAATCCGAAAAAAAATCTTGATTGTTTCATTTTTCGATACCAAATTTCAATTTGATTTAACCGTCAATCAGACATTATTTTTAAGCCAGCCCAAACGCCAAAAATAGACAATCAAACTAGTGGCGATCGCCAGCATAATCCCTATACATAGAGGATAGCCCCAATACCAATTAAGTTCTGGCATATTCCAAGGGGAAACTTCAGTATTAAAGTTCATGCCATAAATCCCTGCCACAAAGGTTAAGGGAATAAAAACGGTGGAAATTACCGCCAACAGCTTCATCACCTGATTCATTTTATTACTCACTGCTGAAAGATAGACATCCATTAAAGCTGATGCCAGTTCACGATAAATTTCCAGAGTGTCAATGATCTGAACTGTATGGTCGTAGCAGTCTTTGAGATATCGCAAGACATGCTCGCTAATTAAAGGATGACCGTCTCTAATTAAAAGATTTAAGACATCTCGTTGAGGCCAAACAGCACGGCGTAAAGATAGCAGTTCGCGCTTAATTTGATGAATCTTGCCTAAAGTAGCTTCTGTGGGCTGGGTTAAGGCTAATTCCTCTAATTCTTGAATTTTTTCACCATATAACTCTAATACGGGAAAACAACTATTAATCACTGCATCCCAGAGGGCATAGGTCAGATAGTCGGCTTTTTGCTGGCGAATGATACCTTTACTTTTTGCGAGGCGATCGCGTACTGGGGTAAAACAGTCTTGCTGAGGTTCTTCCTGTACAGTTAACAGATAATTTTCACCCAAAATAAAACTAACCTGTTCTAACCAAACGCCGTTGGTATCCAAATTAACCATCTGGGTAATAACCACTAACTGATCTTGATAGTCTTCAAGCTTGGGACGTTGAGGAACATTAACAATATTTTCTAGTAATACAGGGTGCAAATCAAACACTTGTCCTAGCTTCTCTAAAATCAAGCGATCGCCCAATCCCCCTACATCCACCCAAGATACCGAATCGGTAGTCAGATGAGTAGTACATTCTTCTGGGGTTAAATTAGTTGCATAATGATGTTGATGTCGATCGTAGTCAATTAAAGTAATTTGTGGTGGTTTAGCTCGTGCGGCGATCGCTATTTTTCCTGGTATACTACCTGGTTGATTATAGGCGTAATTTAGTGGCATAGATTGATAGAAGGTTATTACTCAACTAGGGTTAAAAAGACAAGGATTAGAAGAAAGAGATTTCGTAATTGATTGGTAGGCGGTCAAACCCTGACGTGCGCCAGTATTGACCACCTGTCCCTTTTCTTATCCCAAACTCAGGTTATTTATCCTTTGTTGGCATACCTTGTTTCTTCCAGGCATCCATGCTTAACTTGCCTTTCTTTTTATATGCTTTCCACTGAGGATTTATGGTTTGATCTTGCTGTCTACGCGCCTCTCCTTTTTGATGTGTTTCTTTGTTTGAAGGACTCTTCCCTGTGTTGTGTCCACCTTTAAGATTTGCCATGTATTTCTCCTTGATAATTTGATTTTTCTATAATTAATTAGTCAAGCCAAAGCAGTTTTTCTGCACCGTGAGGGAAAACAGTTGACAGGATGGGAAAGTCGCGACGCGACGCTATATGCCCTAAAGGACTAGCTGCGCGTCGCAATTATTCAATGACAATCGAGGAAGTTTGATCGTTGAAGTCGTTGCCCACATTAGGCGTATCAGCCGTAACCGTTTTTGTTTGCCCACTAAAGTTAATATCGCTGTGAAAAGTAGCTTTCCTCCCAACAGGAACCTTCACTGAAGAGATTACATCGTTGTTAATTTGACCCCAGTCATATTCGCCTGGGGCTAACGTTTGAGCAAATCCCCCATATTCAGAGTCGGTGTAAATGATCACCTGATCGCTAGCACTGGGCTTGGGATAAATCTGAGCTACGAACTCATAATCCGATGAACTAATCTCCGTACCACCCACAATTGGATTACCGTCTTTAGTAATCTCCCCAGGGATCTGATAAGTCATGATTGAGCCGGAATCGGCACTGGTAGTACCCATTATCGAAGATTCTTCGAGCGGTGTTAGAACATTTGCGATAACTTTTTCT
>JBDKJC010000191.1:0-6626 GCA_039796815.1 Cyanobacteriota bacterium
AATAGTCAGCAATTAAAAATGGAGGCATGGCGGTAATCTTTACCCATTTTTTGCCAAGATAAGGAGTCTTAGCTTTAGAATCTCCCTTTAATTTGGTTATCATGGTTCACAGTAGTAAAATTGTATCGGCAAATCTTTCGGCGCTGAAATTTTCTGCTAAATAATTCCCTGTAACGCTGACAAAGGTTTCCACTAGCCTCATATGCCATAGACGTAACTCAGCTTCTGAGGCAACCAAATCAGCTAGTCCTTTAACTGCGGGAGCGAGATTGGTTAATTTTGAGATATCTTCACGATAGATGCGATTCCAGCCTGCTTGTTCAACTCGACGACAGCGATCGCTAATACTGCCGTTAGACTTGAGACCAAATGATTGTTCTGCGACTTTTAAAGCTGCATCTAATAGAGCTTGTAAACGTTGGGATAAGTCTTGACTAGACTCTAGCTGCTGTTGATAGAATTTGCGATAAAAATCTTCCATTAAAGCTAAAAGATGTTCGGCTAAGGTAATTAACCGTTGATAGAGTTCCGTTTGTTGATTCTCATTCGGCGTTTTACCATTAATTAATCCCATGGTGCGGTTGAGAGTAGCGGGTAAACCGCTATCAATTTCTAGTTTAGTCAATAACTCACCTAAATATTGCCAAGGTGCTGTTTGATAAAAATACCTGATTCCTATAGGTGCGATCGCCACTGCTTCACTTCGTTTTGCTTTGATTAAATCTTCTTGACACCAAAAGCCAAATTGGGCAATACCAGGCTCAATCGGACTAACTATTTCATTGTGACCATTAGTTGCGCCTTCAGGGGCCGCAGCCATAGGAAACTGTCCATTGATAAATAAATCACGGATCGAACGTAAACCGACGCGATCGACTGCCCCGCGACGAATGGGAGTCCCTCCCAATTGAGAAATACCCCAGCCAGATCCTGCTCCTGCCCAGAGAGGAATACCGCGATCGTAGATAAAATGAGCATGTACAGGCGATCGCAAAGTAACTCCTTGCTGCTGTGCCAAGTTGGGCAATTGATTCCACAATAATTGAGCCAAACAGGGAGGATCGATTACCGTGGGATGACGAAATGCCATCATAAACCGCATTTTGCCCTGTTGAAACTGCTGATATAGGTCAATTAATTCGCCCGCACGATCTACCTCAACCCTAACAACATTGTGGCTATAACGTAACCAATAGGGATTGATTGCCTTAGCGAGGTTCCAAATGACTGGGTTATAAGCGGGAGGAATAAACTCCAACGAAGACTGGGCTTGGGTCATTGCGATCGATTTAATTATTTAGATAAGTAGGTGAGTGTAATGGACTTAGATCAATTTCTTTAATTTAGTTGAGAATTTACTTATTGAGAAGAATCCACGCTCTTGGAAAATGCCATGATTAAAACAACACCAAAAATCCCGACCGCTGTGCCTAAAGCTCCAGAGACAATGTAAACTATACGGCTTGACTCTAGCGCAAATGGCGCACCTGCAAAATAGCCAGTAATAATTGCTGTATTTCTCAAGGCGAAGTAAGCCGCGAATGCGCGACCGTACATTTGGTCGAAAACGCGCTGATGAAGTAAGGTTCTAACTGCCACGTTAAATAAGCCATTTGCCATTCCTCCCACAACGTAGGTTGCGATCGCTACTATTAAAGTGGGAAAAATACCTGATACTCCCAGAGAAACCCCAATTATAGTTGCTCCGAACATGGAAAATAGCTCTAATCTTTTTTCAACAAATGAAGTGCCTCCCACTAATGCTCCAAACATAATTCCTCCTCCCCATACAGCTACTAAAATTCCGTAGGTTACGCTATTGCCTTCGAGAACTTGACGTACAAAAAAGATAAAGGCGACATCAGATACAGAACTAGCTAGCATAACTGCTGTAAACACGGGAATTACAACTCTTAAGATGCGGTCTTGCCACAAGATCTTAATGCCCGCAAAAACTCCTGCCAAGATCTTCTGTTGCTGACTTTTATCTATCTCTATAGAACGACGACGAATGCCAGAGAACCAAATCACAGGGGCTGCAATCAGAAATGTCGCCCCGTCTATCAAAAACGCCATTGATATACCATTGTTTTGAGCAACAATTAAGCCACCCAATATTGTGCCAATAAGCGAACCAAAACGTTGGGAAATTTCGACGACAGTATTCGCCCAAGCTGTTTTTCCCAGAGTAGATGTACTGCTGTTAATAATAATAGGCAGTAGAGTAAAGAGAGCAGGTCCACTTACTGTAAACAAGCAGCCCAATATTGTTGCACCTAAAAAAACTAGAATAATGTTGTTGGTCATCGCCAGTAAGCACAGAAGTAACCCTTGCAAAATTAAAGTGATTACCAAAACGCGAGTAGTTTCACAGCGATCGATCAGCTGACCTGAGAATGGACTGAGTAAAATTCCTGGAACTAATTGTGCAGCTAATAACATTGAAATTGATAAGCCAGATGAGGATACACTTTCAACTTTAAATATGAAAGCAATTAAGGCTACTTCGTCTCCAAACGTGGAAAAAAATATTATGCTAATTAAAAAAAGTATGTAAGCGAAACTTAGGCGATGTTCAACTGAATTTGGCTTCATTAAAATAATGGTTTTTCACAAGTCATCCTGCGGATTATTTGCAATCCGAAAGCTAGGCGCAAACCTAATAGCTTTTCTGTCCAAATGAATAAAGTCGAGTTTAGCTGCCAGTTTAGTCTTTTTCGTTCATTGCACCAACACCTTGGAAGAGCAAAAATAAGCCACTCAGAACAATCAGCAGTGCAGCTACTCCGAAGGCGATGTCGGCCCAGTTGGTATTTTCCATTTGCTTTTTCAAATTGAATATAGAATACTTAAAATATTATCTACTTTTGATCTACCGAATCGAACATAATGTTTCGAGTTATAACTCCTGGTTTTGAGGCGCATTATGAGCGTTGGACAGATGCACTCAATCAAGCAAACTCACTAATTCCTAATTGCCACGGTCTTTTGCAGGATATTCGGATTTATTACGGCAAAAACTTGATCTGGCTTTATAGTCGCTCTCATAAGTATCCTCAATATATTGGGGCAGGAATTTACGATAAGTTAGCCAAGCTCTTTATTACCGAGGCAATGGAAGAAGCTAACCAGAATTCTGACCTGAAAGAATCTCAGTAACTATAGTATTGTTAAATCATTAAATCAATATTTAAATCCGATCATTAATTAGCTCAGTTAAACTTGAAAATAGTACATCAGAAAAATGTGGGAATTGTCTAATGATGTCACTGTTTACTATCCCGCTATTAGACCGTTACATTATTAAACAATTAATTAAACCTTGGATAATTAGTTTATGTTTATGTTCTATTTTAGGTGAAGTAATTGGCATTTCTTTTGAACAAGTTCAGCTGATTACAGAGAGAGATTTTCCTTTCCAAGCCACATTTCAAGTTCACTTACTAAAGTTTCCAGCTTTTGTTTCTCTCGGCTTGCCATTTTCACTGTTAATAGCAACTATGATAACTTACGACAAGCTATCACAAAACAACGAAATTATTGCTTTAAAGTGTTCTGGTATAAGATTAATACGTTTAGTAGTTCCTGCTTTAATCTTTAGCTTAATAATAACTATTTTAATGTTTTTGTTCAATGCCTTAATAGTTCCATCTACTAACTATCAGGCAGCTATGATCATTGAAAATGAATTTCAAATTGAACGTAATAATCTGCAAAAGTATCATCGAAAAAATATTATCTATCAAAATTTTTCTTTCACTAATCAGTCTCAGATATTAACATATTTAATTATTGCAGATCGCTTTGATGGGCAAAAGCTACATGGGATTACCGCGCTGAAATATCAAAAACAGTATTTACATAAAATCATTATGGCAAGCTCTGCTGTTTGGGATCGACAATTAAAATTATGGATATTGGCTGATGGTCAACAGCAAATTATTACTCATCATGGCAGTCATTCTCAACTTAGCCATTTTAGGCAGCTGGCTCTACCTATAGATCAAAATCTTTTAGATTATGTGCAAAATTATCGAGATAATCGAGAAATGAGTTTACCAGAGCTATATCGTTGGTTAAATATTCTCCGAGGAAGCAACGATCTGCTAAAGATACGTCAACTACAAATCAATATTCAAGAAAGATATACATTACCTTTTTCTTGTATCGTATTTACATTCCTAGGAGGAATTTTAGGCTGTAATCAATCTAACAAAATCAACGAAATATCTTTAGTTATAGTTATTATTATAGGCTATCAAGCAATTCAATTTATCACCACTAGTTTGTGTATCACGGGCTTAATTCCGATCGAGCTTGGTATCTGGTTTCCTAACATAATTGGTCTAAGTTTATCAGGTATATTTTTGAACAATGAACAATGAACAATGTTTAATGATTAATAAAAGACTTGGAGATTAATAAAAGACATATTCAATTCATAGTGGTCAGAATAAATTGTGCTTTACCTAAAATTCAGAATAGCGATCGCCTGTAGCTAGAAATGGCAATAGAGCGATCGCGTGATATTCAAAACAGTCGCTACAAGATTGGCGATCGTACTAAACTTCTCGTTCAAAGACATAAAATAAAAAAGAGAACTAATTTTTGACGAAGCACGCCAGTTTCTCCAATTAACTCAACTATAACTATGACCACAGCATCTAACACAGATATTCAACAACTCAAAGAATTTATTAGCGATCGCTTTAGTCAAACAGTGCGATCGCCCATAGCTAGAAACGACAATAGAGGATGTCCGAAAAGTCACAGTAAATGCGATCGCGCTATAAATTCGATTTACTTTCTAGAACTATGCCAAATAATAATGTTTCTGGCTATCAACTCACAGCTTTCTCTTGACGCTAAATGCTAAATATCTTGTTGTTACGAATGAACTATGCTCCAGCGATCGAGTAAAAAAGCATAGACGAAAGCAATTTCTTTAAGATGTTCGTAACGTCCCGATGCTCCACCATGCCCCGCATCCATATTTGTTTTTAGCAGGAGTAAATTATTGTCAGTTTTGAGATCGCGTAATTTTGCCACCCATTTAGCTGGTTCCCAGTAAGCCACACGAGGATCGTTTAAACCAGCAGTGACTAATAGATGAGGATAATTTTGGGCAGTAACGTTATCGTAAGGAGAATAGGATTTCATGTAGTCATAGTAGGCTTTGTCTTGAGGATTGCCCCATTCTTCCCATTCAATCACTGTTAGCGGGAGAGAGGGATCGAGAATCGTGGTAACTACATCGACAAAAGGCACTTCGGCGATCGCCATTTTAAATAAATCGGGACGCAGATTCAACACCGCACCCATTAATAATCCCCCTGCACTACCGCCATTGATAGCCAGATGTTGGGGAGAAGTCCATTTTTCTTGAATTAGATGTTCGGCACAGGCAATAAAATCAGTAAAAGTATTTTTCTTCTGCAATAATTTGCCATCCTCGTACCATTTGCGTCCTTTTTCCGAACCGCCTCGAATATGAGCGATCGCCAAGACGACACCGCGATTAAGTAAAGATAAACGAGTAGGAGAAAAGTATACGGGATAGTTAGAGCCGTAGGAACCGTAAGCAGTTAGGAAGCAAGGATTTATGCCATTTTTTTCGCTCCCTTGTTTGTAAACCAGAGAAATAGGGATAGAAGCACCATCAGAGGCAGTTGCATAGACTCTTTCGCTGATATACTGAGTACGATCGTAACCTCCTAATACGGGAGTTTCTTTTTTTAGTTCTCTTTCTTTGGTGTCTAAGTTGTAATCGAAAATAGAGTTGGGAGTTATTAAAGAAGTGTAGCTGAAGCGAAAGATATTAGTATTAAATTCGGGATTACCCGCAGCGCCTGCTGAATAAACTGGTTCGGGAAAAGATATATAGTGTTCTTCCCCTGTAGAAAATTTATGGATTCTAAGTTTTGGGACTCCTTCTTCTTGTTCGTAGATAATTAAATGGTCGCTAAAAGCACTAACACCTAAAAGATAAATTTCTTCTCGATGGGGTATTACTGTCTGCCAATTTTCTTTAGCAGTATGATTAACTGGGGTTTTCATTAATTTAAAATTAATTGCCCCTTCATTAGTAGTTATATAGAAATAGTCGCCGTGATGGGTTAGGGAATATTCAATCCCAGTCGATCGCGGTTGGAATATTTGGAAAGCATCTGTCGGGCGATTGGCATCGAGATAATGCACCTCAGATGTCACCATACTACCTAAACTGAGAATAAGATAGGCATCACTAGCAGTTTTCCCTACGGATAAAAAATAAGCCTCATCAGTTTCTTGATAAACTAATACATCATTCTCGAGCGCATCGCTAATCATATGACGGAATAAGCGATCGGGTCGATTAGCACTGTCTACTTTGGTATAAAATACGGTCTGGTTATCGTTCGCCCAAACGAATGAATAATAAGTGTCGGGAATACTTTCGGGATAGACTTCTCGGGTGTTTAAATCGAGAAAATAGAGAGTATATTTTTCTGCCCCAGTAGTATCGATTGAGATTGATTTTCCGCCTCTAAATAAGCAATGACTTCAGGATTTTCGCGCGATCGCAACCAGTAATAATTATCTAGCCTCTCATCTCCATGAATTGAGTGAGTATGAAGGTGTTTTTG
>JBDKJC010000192.1:0-6605 GCA_039796815.1 Cyanobacteriota bacterium
ACTCTTTGAAGAGTAGTTAAAATTACGCATAGATATTGCCATTTACACTCATTAGTAATATCTTTTACTTGATTGTTAATTAATTGACTGAATTGATTAAGTTATGCATAAAAGTCCTTCAATTATGAAGTTAAGTCTGTGTCTATTGCTCGGAATGATTTTAGGCGGACTCTCTGGATGTAATCCGCAAAAAAGAGCAAATTCTAACCAACTGGAATTTTGGACCATGCAGCTTAAACCAACCTTCGATCGATATTTCGCTGGCATCAATCAAACTTTTGAAGAGCAAAATAAAACAGTCAAATTACGCTGGATTGATGTTTCTTGGTCAGCTATGGAAAACAAAATTTTGACCTCAATTTCGGCTAAAACAGCACCAGATGTAGTTAATCTCAATCCTAAATTTGCTTCTCAGCTAGCAACCCGCAACGCTTGGTTAGATCTTGAGCCGATGGTAACTCCTGAAGTAAAATCTACCTACCTACCTAAAATTTGGCAGGCTAGCACCATTGAAGTTTGCCAAGAAAGTAGCCAACAAAGCACCTGTAATCAGCAAACCTTTGGTCTTCCTTGGTATCTCACAACTACGATCACTATTTATAACCAAAAACTTTTAACCGCAGCCAATCTGACCCAAGCACCTCAAACCTATTCAGAGTTGGCTCAAGCCGCTCAAGAAATTAAAGCTAAAACAGGAAAGTATGCCTTTTTCATTTCTTTTGTACCTAATGATTCGGGAGATGTTTTAGAATCTCTGGTCAAGATGAACGTCAAGTTAATTGATGATTCGGGTAAAGCTGCTTTTAATACCCCTGAAGGCAAAGCTGCGTTTCAATATTGGGTTGATTTATATCAACAACAGTTACTTCCTCCAGATGTCTTAACTCAAGGGCATCGTCGAGGAGTTGAGCTATATCAAGCGGGAGAAATTGCCTTGCTATCCTCTGGTGCTGAGTTTATTGATAGCATTAATAATAATGCGCCCAGTGTGGCTCAAGTTTCTGCTGTTGCCCCACAAATCACTGGTAAAAATGAGAAAAACAGTGTCGCAGTCATGAATTTAGTTATTCCTCGCGACAGTGATAAATCGGTAGAGGCACTTAAGTATGCTTTATTTGTGACTAATACCAAAAATCAGTTAGCTTTTGCTCAAGAGTCAAATGTTCTTCCTTCGACCACCGAAGCAGTAAAGCAATATATTCAGAATATAGAACAGCAACCAAATAGCTTAAAAGAACAAGCCAAAAAAGTCAGTGCCAGCCAGCTAGAGGATGCTGAAATTCTCATTCCCGCTACCAAGAATATACATATTTTGCAAAAAACAATCTATGAAAACTTACAAGCTGCTATGTTAAACAAGAAAAGCGTCGATCGAGCAGTTCAAGATGCTGCTGAAGAATGGAATAATCTTAAAGATAATTGATCTATATTATATGTATATATAACTAACACTTTATTGCAAAGGCTGCTTAAAAATCTTATTATTGTCAATAAGCAGCAAACAATTGATAAAAGACTGGTATGGCTCACTATACGGCATCTTCTTTAAAAGCCGAACTTAACTCTAGGGGTTGGCGCATGACACCCCAAAGAGAGAAAATTCTGCACGTCTTCCAAAACTTACCTAAAGGCGATCACCTCAGCGCCGAAGAACTATACGATTTACTCGAACAACGCGGAGAATCTATTAGTCTGTCTACTATTTACCGTAGCGTCAAATTAATGGCGCGGATGGGTATTCTGCGGGAGCTAGAACTGGCGGAAGGACATAAACACTATGAGCAAAATCAACCTTATCCTCACCATCATCATCACGTAGTTTGCATTCAATGCAACAATACAATTGAATTTAGAGATGATACCATTCTCAAACACAGTTTGAAGCAGTGTAAAAAAGAAGGCTTTCAACTAATCGACTGTCAGCTTACGGTAATGACGATCTGTCCTGAAGCAATTCGCATGGGTTGGCCATCTGCCTTACCCTCTGATTGGTGCTGTACTCGCATCATCTCGGAACAAGAAGCAAAAAAGAAAAATAGCTGATCGCTAAATTAAAATTTAATAAGATTCAAATTAAGATTTAATAAGATTTAAAGCTTGTTGCTTCATCATTTGAAAAATATTAAAGAAACCATTAGCGCGAGAAGGTGTCAGACTTACCTTTAAGCCAGTGTCTTCAATAAAATCAGGTTCAATCTGAGCAATCTCTGCTGGAGGTAGATTGTTGAGACCCTCAATCAAAAATGCCACCAAGCCTTTAACTAACTGAGCGTCAGAATCTCCCTGATACTGGACTTTGCCATCTTCTAAGGCAGCAGTAATGTATACCTGAGAAACACAACCCTTGACCTTATTTGCTTCAGTTTTAGCTGTTTCTGGCATGGCTGGCAGTTTTTGCGCGTACCACAGTAACTGTTTATATTTTTGCTTAGGATCGGCACGACGTTGGAAACGTTCAACAATTTTCGCTAGTTGGGGAGGAAGAATTTCGGTTGATGACATCGACTAATTAAAATTATTTTTTAAAGTGGTTTTAAGATTAGTTTTCCTAGTAATCATGTTCATAATAACTATCTCTTAGGAAATTTGAGCGATCGCCAACCTGACTATAAAGCATAGCTTATATTACAATTCACTTAATACTTTAGCAAAAGTAATTCTTTTCCTGCCAATTTTGCTGAATCTGTCCCCCATTCGGATAAACTTTATCTTGAGAGGCACAGCCATTCACGAGGTTTAATAAGAAGTGAAAAGAGTATTAGGTATCATTCTAGGAGGCGGTGCAGGTACTCGTTTGTATCCCCTCACTAAGCTAAGAGCCAAACCAGCAGTCCCCTTAGCCAGTAAATATCGTTTAATCGACATTCCCGTTAGTAACTGTATCAATTCTGAGATTCTCAAAATCTACGTTCTGACTCAGTTTAATTCTGCTTCTCTCAATCGTCATCTAAATCGTAGTTACAATTTTTCTGGCTTTAGAGAAGGGTTTGTAGAGGTTCTGTCGGCACAGCAAACCAAAGATAACTCTGGTTGGTTTCAGGGAACGGCTGATGCGGTTCGTCAATATATTGACTCCATCAAGGCTTGGGATGTTGACGAGGTGATTATCCTTTCTGGCGATCACTTATATCGTATGGATTACAGCAAGTTTATCGAACATCATCGTGAAAGTAAGGCAGATATTACCTTGTCTGTAGTACCAATTGATGATAAAAGAGCTTCTAGCTTTGGTCTAATGAAAATTAACGATCGCGGTAGAATCATCGACTTTGCGGAAAAGCCAAAAGGCGAAGAATTGAAGCAAATGCAGGTAGATACGACTGTCTTAGGTTTAACTCCTGAGCAAGCTAAACAAAGCCCTTACATAGCTTCTATGGGTATCTATGTGTTTAAAAAGGATGTTTTAATCAATTTATTAGAAAAGAACTCTGAACAAACTGATTTTGGCAACGAAATTATTCCTGGTGCAGCTAAAGATTATAATCTTCAGGCTTACTTATTCAAAGGTTACTGGGAAGACATCGGTACAATTGAATCATTTTATGAAGCAAATTTAGCCCTGACCAAGCAGCCAGTGCCAGACTTTAGCTTTTATGACGAAAAAGCACCAATTTATACGCGATCGCGCTATTTACCCCCGACAAAACTGCTTGATTGTCAAGTAAGTGAATCGATGATTGGAGAGGGTTGTATCTTAAAAAATTGTCGGATCGATCATTCTGTAATTGGTGTCAGGACTCGAATTGAAGCAAACTGTATCATAGAAGACAGTTTAATTATGGGAGCAGATTTTTACGAGCCTTTTGTAGAAAAACAGCCTGGGCTGGAAAACGCAGCTGTTCCCGTTGGTATTGGCGAAGGAAGTACAATTCGTCATGCTATTATCGATAAAAATGCTCGTATTGGTCGTAATGTCCAAATTCTCAACAAAGAGCGAGTAGAAGAAGCTCAAAGAGAAGATGCTGGTTTCTATATTCGTAGTGGCATTGTAGTTGTTTTGAAAAATGCCTTAATTCCAGATAATACCTCGATCTAAAGCATTGATTATCTATCCGCTGACATTATCAAGATTAATTTACTAAATACTAGCTTAGGTTCGCTGAACCTAAGATTAAAACTTAATATTTTCTGGGGGCTAGTAAATTGAACTAGCCCCTTTACTTTAGATAAAATTGCTAAAATATTCTTCTGATTCTTTTGTTTTTATGATTAATTGGATTAAAATTAGCTAACCTTATTTAAAAAAATTTTTAATGTCTTCTGCCGAATTTAAAGATTACTACGCTATTTTAGGAGTTAGAAAGACAGCGAATATTAGCGAGATCAAAAAAAAGTTTCGTCAACTAGCTTTAAAATATCATCCCGATCGCAATCAGGGAAATAAAGTAGCCGAAGCAAAATTCAAAGAAATCAGTGAAGCCTATGACGTGTTGTCTGATGAAGATAAACGTACAAAATACCATCACTTTGGACAATATTGGGAAAAAGACGTAAGCACAGAATACACTACTTCGAGGAGGAGTACTAGTAATCGCAGTGCCACCAATAAAGTTGATTTCAACAGTACTGACTTTAGCCAATATAGTAATTTTGATGAATTTATCAATGAACTTTTAGGCCGTTTTTCTAGTCCGAGTAGTAGAAGCACTTCGTCAGCAAACTCATCTCAAGGTAGCAATTTTTCAAGTTTTAGTCAGACTGAAACATCTAGTTTTGTTAATGATGAAACTAGCATCAATTTAACTTATGCTGAAGCTTTTAGAGGCATAACCAAAAAACTTAACTTAGAACAAGAAATAGTGGAAGTACGTATTCCTGCGGGAGTCAAACCTGATTCTCGAATCCGTTTAGCAGGGAAAGGAAAACCTAGTATTTCTGGAGAATCAAGAGATTTATATCTCAAAATCAAATTAAATCCTCATACCTTTTTTAGTTTTGAAGGCGATGATTTAGCTTGTGAAGTACCTATCACTTTTGATGAAGCAGTTTTAGGTTCATCAATTAATGTTCCTACTCCCGATGGGATGGTAAGCATGAAAATTCCTGCGGGGATAAATTCAGGTCAGGTATTGCGTTTGCGGGATAAAGGTTGGTTTTCTCCCCAAGGAAACAGAACAGATCAATTAGTCAAAATTGTCGTAGAAACTCCGCAAAAGATTAATTCTCAAGAAAGAGAATATTACGAAAAAATTCGCGATTTACGTCTGGAAAATCCTCGTAGTAGCTTAGAAAGAATTAGTCTTTGAACAATGAAAAATGAGCAGTAATCAGTAATTAGTAATCAGTCCTAAAGGATAAGCTTCGCAAATAATCAATGAGCAAGATTTATTTTTGCTTCCCTGGCAGGTTGCGGGGAGGAGTGAGTTTGCCGAGATAGAATTTTTGCTCAATTTTGTTCAGTTGCCACCAGATAAAGCTAAAGATTAATAATGTGCCAGATAAGCCTGCTGCGATTAAATTACTAGGTAAGGTCATAAATATTGACAGTAGAGGTATAACTACCCAGGCTAAAATGGGAATAGCGATCGCTATTTGTTTAATTTGTTTAATCGTACCCAAAGCCTGACTACAGCTACGACAGTTTTTAGTATGGGAATGATAGCGATCTAGTAGTTGTTCCTTTGATAATGCGGGGGGTAAATCTTGTTGAGGAAAAGGATCGGCGGCGTATAGATTGACCCACTGCCGTAATTCAGATACGTATAAATCGGCTTTAGTAGGCAAGTAGAAAGCTTTGCTGTAGTTTTTGCCACCCCCCAAGGCTTCCAGATAACGCTCTTGATGATGCAGAAAAATTTGATCGTCTTCTAATACGCCATTTTGATTGAGGTGAGAATACCAAGTCGGTGCAAGCTGGATAAAGAAGCGGGGTAAAGCAGAAGCAAACTTAAAGGGAAAACGGGCAAATAAACGACATTTTCCTTTACTAATCGGCGTAGCATATACCACTGTTAGAGTGCGTCCAAACTGCTTAGAGGTTAAATCGTGCCACATGAGGCAAGGAGCAGTAAAAGTTGTGTATTGCGTCCCTAATTGACCTTTACGAGGCCCTTCTTGCCAAATACCTTTAAATCCTTGTTTACCCGACTCGGTGACTTCTAATTCTACAGGGGCAACGTTAGCGCGATTACCGACAGTTTTATGGTGGGTATAGGGAATATGACTGGCATCGACCACGTTTTCGAGTAAAGTTAAAGCATCATAAGGAAGATCGCGGAAAATATTTAAGCAGACCCAAGCATCAGGATCTTCTTCCATCGGTTCAATAATAGGTACAGGAGTGAAAGCAGCGTTTTCCTTAATACCAGGATAGACAAATAATAGTCCTTGGGCGATCGCTGTAGGATAAGATCTAACACAGGCTCTAGCAGAATTATGGGCTGTTCCTTCTGGTTGCTGTTGCGGAATCACTTCACAGTCGCCATTACCTGAAAATGTCCAGCCATGATAGGGACATTCCAACAAACCAGCTTCGTTTACCCTTCCCTCACTTAAAGATGCTAGGCGATGAGGACATTTATCCTCAAATACCTGCCAAGTATCAGCCGATTTATCCCACCAAATTACTAAATTTTGATCTAACAGCGTAAATCGAGCTAATTTAC
>JBDKJC010000193.1:0-6594 GCA_039796815.1 Cyanobacteriota bacterium
TCGCTTACATCTCGTTTTGGACGATCCTGACTCGGAAATTCCTCAAGTTCGGTTTATTTTAGCAAGTTTAGATATTCAAGTTCATTCCCTGCGCTCAATTCCTTTTTCTCTTGAAGATGCTTTTATCGGTATTGTTCAACGTATATCTAAAAAATGATTATTTTAGAAGCTCGATTAAATAGAAGAGCTTAAACGCTTAACTAGAAATACGCTCAAAAAATCCCCCAAGTTTGTTTTTAAGATTATCACTCGAATTCGTCACGATCTAAAAGCTGTGCTGCTTCCTGCATCGCTATGGGATAAGTAGCTAAGGGTAAATTAACTGTTGTAATTCGTAGTTCGCTAGCAAGGTTATCCAGTAAAGCTCTGGCTTTGACTAATTCGTCTTTTCTAATTGCTTGTTTTACTTCGTTACGGATTTTTTTAACTGTATCTAAATCTGATGGTGCAAGAGAAATAATCTCTACCTTCGACTCCAAAGGAACAAAGCCTAATTCTGGTTGACGCGCCAAGACTAAATCTAGTTTACCTGTCGCTGATTCTAAAGCCTTGAGAGCATCTTGTTTATTAGCTTTTTCGATTGAGGCGATCGCCTTTTCAGTTTCTTGTACTTCACAAACTAAAGTATCTTCCTACAACTTTTACCATAATTTAATTTCCTCGATATGTACAGTCAAAGATTTACACTGTTGAAAACTAATTGACTAAATTAATCAACCAAAATACTTGCAATAGAAAGCAAGCGAGTAACGAAAATATGTCGTTCATTACTCGCTTTTTGTAATTTCTCTACAGTTAAAAAGTAAAAAAATTAACCTTGATTCCAAGCTGTGGCTTGTTCTGAATTAGTCTGTTGGTCATTCTCCCAAGCATCTTGATTACCATATCCACCAGTTTCAGATGTGACATCAGCATTTTCGATGGCATTTTCGCTTGATGGTTCGCCTAAAGAACCAGAATTGGTTTCCATTGGCGAATTAGAGTTTGATTGAGAAGACTCAGAGATGCTTTTACTGTTGCTCGATCCTAAGTTGACTTTGGTAACTTTATTTTCTAGCTTTTGTAGTTTGGGTAGTTCTAAAGTCAAAATACCATCTTGATAATCTCCTTTGACCTGATTGTTGTCGATAGGAGCAGGTAGAGGAATGGTGCGACTAAAGCTACCATAACGAAATTCTGAACGTTTCATGCCATTGTTTTCTGACTTGGACTCAGATTTACGTTCACCAGTAATCATTACTGCATCTTTAGTCACCTGTACGTCTAAATCATTGGCGTTCATCCCTGGTACTTCTACCTTGAGGTGTATTGCATTTTCTGTTTGTTCCATTTCCGCCAAAGGCATAAATGCTTGTCTCATGGAAGTCTGTTCATTTGATGCCAAAGCCTCAAACATACGATTCATATCTCTTTGTAAAGCATCCATTTCATGAAAAGGTTGCCAGCGAATTAATGCCATAATCTTTTATTCCTCCTAAATTAATTCATGTTGTGTTTTATTTGATCGGTGTCATGAAACTAAAAGCACTCTGACAAATTTTGTGCGCACAGCAAAAGCCAGAACCAAAGAAAATTTTCTTTTCTTATTTTCTGAATTGAGTAAATTGGACACAGAGCAGAGCTAATATGATGCTGTACTCTGATGCTGTATAAATCAAGATTCAGTAACGATTGACCTAGAAGCATTAAAAGCATTCAACAATAACTTCATTTAGATTAATGCTGTTTTAGTTTTAAGACTTCAAACGGGGGTAGTCAAAGACACTACCTCAAAATAGTTAGCTGTTTTCAGTGGGTCGATGAATCAGTATCATCTTTACAGGAAACCGAAACAAAAGCTAATTAACATACGCAGATAATCCAATGAACTCAATTATTGATTGGTGATCGGACTTATCTATAAAATTTATCAAGCGCAAATATTGATTTAATCTTTCTACAGAGGGATAAAAGATGGCAATAATATTTATACTTTAGTTAGTTACTTTTATTATTTTGATTTGTTAGAAAATATATTTTTTAGATTTTTTTTACTCAATGTTTTTGTTCTAGTTTCTGTTTTGTAATAGGGAGAGCTTGAACTTGATTGCTATTTTCATTTTCTCCCTATAAGTTTTAAAGGACTTCTAACCCTAAAGGGTAAATCTTTTGTTACTTTGAGCTAAAATCACTAATCTTCAAATTAAGCGTTTTTAATTTAGTTTATAGTGCGCCAGCATTAGCTAGACCCAAAATCATCCCTGCACCCAAAAGATGACCAAAACTAGTAGTACCTAATAAAGCGGGAAGTCCCATGCCGCCAAACAAAGCGGGGGAAGGTAGTTGAGGGCCAGCATTTTTATATTTAATAGTAAACTTTCCGATAGCGATCGCCAAAATATTACAGGCAATCATCACAAAAGCCACTTTAGGACTCCAAGATACAGTATGAGGTGCAGTCGCTGCTAACAAAGTTAGATAAGTCACAGTATATATTCTCCTAAAATTTTGTAAGTTTTGATTTTTTTCCTGAACTGATAATAAATTTATTTCTTTAGATAACAGAAGTATTAATCGATGTTGCAATATTTATTAATCTAGTAAAGTTTTATATACAAAAATATCTTTAGGCAGATTCGCTTTGTCTTGTTGGTTTATCTTAATGAAGATCCTATTATTGGGATAAATCTGAGATAAATAAGGGGCTGTGGCTCAGTTGGATAGAGCAAGTGCCTCCTGAAGCATCGGGCATGATGAGGGAAACTTCATTAATGAATGTGGTCAAATTCAAGGAAGCCTAAAGTTGTTTACAAGTTCGTTGATAACCAAGGTAATCTTGAGCCAAGCTTTATAGTTCCTGGTAAAGAAGGTGCAGAGACTGGTTGCAGGTATAAAAGCAGTGAACGGGGTATTTTTTGTCTAGTTACTTACTAGAACTGTCTGCAACATAACGGCCACCACCTAAAGGCATTTTGCTATTGTTTGCCAATGGTGAAGGAATAGTCCAGAGAGTAGGGAAACCTACACCAATCTGAAGCGCTAGGTCGCCAGTTCAAATCTGGCCAGTCCCGTTATCTCATTTTTCTAGAAATTTTTTCTGTAAATTTTCCTTGAAATTTTATTGCGTAGATGTAATCCCAGGGGCAAGAAAATATACACTTCACTTACATAAGAACAAAAATTTTACAGCACAATTTACAGCGCAATATTTATGGCTTATTACTGGTTTAAAGCATTTCACCTGATTGGAATCGTGGTGTGGTTTGCAGGATTGTTTTATTTGGTACGGTTGTTTGTTTACCATGCAGAAGCGGAACAAGAACCCGAACCAGCACGCAGCATCCTCAAGAAGCAGTATGGCATTATGGAGCAGCGTCTTTACAGTATTATTACTACTCCAGGGATGATTTTAACCATAGCCATGGCACTTGGTTTAATTTATACCGAGCCAGAAATCTTAAAATCAAGTTGGCTACATATTAAGTTGGCTTTTGTCATTTTGTTGATTGGTTATCATCACTACTGTAAGAGGATTATGAACAAGCTAGCTGCGGGGGAATGTCAGTGGACAGGACAGCAGTTTAGAGCCTTGAATGAAGCACCGACAATTTTACTGGTGTTAATTGTGTTGTTAGCTGTGTTTAAAAATAGTTTGCCTCTTGATGCGGCAACTTGGCTGGTGGCTGCGTTAATCATCACGATGGTGGCGAGTATTCAACTGTATGCTAAAAAACGTCGTAAGGATAAAGAAAAGCTAGCTCAACTGGAACAAAAACCTGAATTTGCTTCTTCCACTGGAGAATAGCCTCAAAACTAATGTATTTTACATGTATCTCAAGAGCTTGCGTCTGCGATCGTTTCGTAATTATGTCGATCGCCAGATTGAATTTACGGCAAAAAAAACAATTTTAGTGGGTAATAATGCCCAAGGAAAATCTAATCTGTTAGAAGCAGTAGAATTGCTGGCATCTCTTAAGAGTCATCGTACTAGTCGCGATCGCGAATTGGTTTTAGATTCTGCTACCATCGGACAAATTGACGCAACCGTCGAAAGAGCTTATGGCACAAGTGAACTAATGGTTGTGTTCCGTAAACAGGGAAGGCGTACTGTAGCAGTCAACCAGGAAAACTTACGCCGTCAGCTAGATTTTTTAGGAGTGCTTAATGCAGTTCAGTTTTCTAGCCTAGATTTAGACCTAGTTCGGGGTGCGCCAGATGCTCGACGTAGCTGGCTAGATGGCTTGTTGATTCAATTAGAGCCTGTCTATGCCAGTATTTTGCAACAGTACAACCAAGTATTAAAACAGCGTAATGCCTTGCTGAAAAAGATTCGTGCAATCAGGCAAGAAAACGAGTCGCTAGAAATATCAGCATTTGAGCCACAGCTAAGATTATGGGACGCACAGCTAGCAGCAGCAGGGTCGAGGGTGGCACGCCGACGCGCTAGAGTCATAGCTAGACTTGCTCCTATTGCCGAATCTTGGCACAAGCGCATTAGTGGAGAAACCGAACGTCTGGAGGTTAACTATCTGCCTAATGTTAAGTGGTTGGAAGATGATCCAATCACTGTGCAGCAGGCTTTTTTGTCCAAGATCGAGGATCGCCGTATGGCGGAACAGTATCAGGGTAAAACAATGGTCGGAACCCACCGCGATGAAATCGAGTTTGTAATTAATCAAACCCCTGCTCGTTATTATGGCTCCCAAGGACAGCAGCGCACCCTCGTATTAGCCTTAAAACTGGCGGAATTGAAGCTGATTGAAGAAGTAGTCGGAGAGCCTCCTTTGCTGCTGTTAGACGACGTATTAGCCGAACTAGACCCCAATCGCCAAAAACAATTGTTAGAAGTAATCGGCGATCGCTTTCAAACTATTATTACCACCACCCATATCGACACTTTTAACCACGACTGGATTAAAGATTCCCAAATCTTGGTAGTAGAAGCAGGAAAGATTAGTGAAATTTTAATGAAGTAATTTTTAAACATAAAATAGAGATGGGAAAATATCAGAAATTACTAATTAAAATATTAAATGGAGCGTCTGACGGAAACATTAGCTTTTCAGAACTAAAACAATTATTATCTCGTCTTAATTTTAAGGAGAGGATTAAAGGAGATCATCACATATTTACTAGAGAAGATATATTAGAAATAATTAATATACAACCAGTAGGCAGCAAGGCAAAAGCTTATCAAGTCAAGCAAATTAGAAACCTAATTGTTAAATATCGTTTGGGTGATACTGATGTCGATTAAATATGAACTAATTATTTATTGGAGTGAATTAGATAACTGCTTTTTGGTAGAAGTTCCAGAATTACCTGGCTGCATGGCTGATGGTCAAACTTATCAAGATGCCGTAATTAATGTAGAAGTAATCATCCAAGAGTGGATTGAAACAGCAACGGAACTCGGTCGCAAAATCCCCGAACCTAAAGGAAGATTGATTTATGCTTAGAAAGTTAAAAAAATCATCAAGGATAAGCTCCGCAAATGAGACCGAAGGGCGACGCGCGACGCGACGTAAGGAGCTAGTCCTTTAGGGAAGTTAGTACTTTAGTGAATTACTTTAGTGAATCCTTTAGGGCTTTAGCACATTGTACCCTTGTGGTATAAACGATCGCTTTCAAACTAGTATTACAGATATGCATATCGATACTTGCTAGAGATTTTTTGCCCAATCGATCGTAGTGTTGTGGGAAACTCCAGTTCGACGTTCGATTTCGCCAAAACTAATCCTTTGCTGATGAAGATCGAGACACTGTTGCCTAATTTCTAGAGGCTGATTAACGGATATCGTAGTACTAATATTATGGAACTACATTAACAGTGTAGGTTAACTTGAAGGGCGTAAAACTATTATCTTTAGCTCTACCGCTAATTTCTAGCTCATATGTTCCTGCCTGGGGAAAAGTTATTTTAGCCCCAGGTATTTCTCGAAATTTTTCGACATTAAGGGGAATTAATTTAGGCTTCAATAAAGGTTCTACATTATTAGTGCGAGGAGTGCTATATACTCGAAGAGTGCAGTTGCATTGGGATAAAGGAATACTATTCCCACCGCGACGAGTCAAAGCAAACCAGGCTGTAGTTGGTTGATTTGCCTGGGGATTATGGTTGGGTTCAATGTGAAATGTGGCGGCTACTTCTTCAGATATTTCCACATTATGGGCGATCGCTGGTATGGATACAACAGCTAATAGCGATACGATAGTTGCGATTTTAAACTGATTTAAAAAAGACATAAAAGACATATTGATTTCACTAAAATATTACCCTTTAGAAGCAAACCTAAAGGGCAAAAAGTAATAGTAGCTATAAGCTATAATATCTATCAAGTATGCTTAAAGCTTAACTTCAATATCAACACCAGCAGGTAAATCTAACTTCATCAAAGCATCAATTGTCTTGGAAGAAGGTTTATAAATATCAATAATGCGACGGTGAGTACGAGTTTCAAAATGTTCGCGAGAGTCTTTATCGACGTGAGGCGATCGCAAAACACAATAAATTTTTCTCTTAGTTGGTAGAGGAATTGGTCCAACGGCAGAAGCGTTAGTTCTATTTGCCGTATCAACTATTTTGTCACAAGAAGTATCTAGTAAGCGCTGGTC
>JBDKJC010000194.1:0-6590 GCA_039796815.1 Cyanobacteriota bacterium
CAGAATCTGCCCACTGTAGATCATCAAGAAAGATCACTAAAGGATGTTTCTGGGAGCAAAAAACGCGTATAAAACTTGTAAAGACCAAATCAAAGCGATTTTGAGCTGCTATGGCTGTTAATTCCGATAACGCTGGCTGCTTACCAATAATTAATTCGATTTCGGGAATAACATTAATTATTAGTTGACCATTTACGCCTAATACAGTTAATAGCTTTTTACGCCAGCGATTGAGTTGGAGGGTGCTTTCTCCTAAAAGTTGCTTGACTAAATCAGTCAAGGCATCAACTACCGCAGAATAAGGAATATTGCGCTGAAATTGAGCAAATTTGCCCGAGATAAAATAACCCTGTTTTTCCGTAATCGGTTGATAAAGTTCTTGTACTAAGGTCGTTTTACCTACGCCAGAAGATCCCATCACCAGCATTAATTCTGTTTGGGAAGAGATTGAGTGTGTTGCTGCCACTCTCTCAAATGCTTCTAGTAAAATAGAGATTTCTGACTTTCGACCATAGAGTTTTTGAGAAATATAAAATCCATTAGCTACATCTTGAGTGGCGATCGCAAAATCTGTGATTGTACCTGTAGTTTCTAGTTGTCTTAAACATTCTGCTAAATCTGCTTGAACCCCATCAGCACTTTGATATCCCTCCTCGGCAGTTTTCGCCATCAATTTAATGATTAACTTAGAAATAACTACAGGAATATCTGGATTAATCTGATGGGGAGGCAATGGTTGTCTTGCCAGATGAGAGTGGATCAACTCTAAGGCATCAGTTGTCTCAAAAGGTAATTGTTTGGTGAGTAATTCGTAAAAAGTGACTCCTAGAGAATAAAGATCGCTGCGGCAATCTAAACTACGGTTCATTCGTCCCGTTTGTTCGGGGGAAATATAGGCTAAAGTACCCTCAAGTAAATGAGCATCTTTCAGACGCGGATTTTCCTGCTGAAGGATAGTAGCAATGCCAAAATCGATGATTTTGAGTTCTCCTGTGGCGGGGTTTAAGACAATATTGGCTGGATTAATGTCTTTGTGAATAACCTTAGCTGCATGAACCTTACCCAAATTTTCAACTATCTTAATCCCAATCGTCAGAAATTCCCGCAGTGTTAAAGACTTTGACTCAACCCATTTTTTTAAAGATACAGCCCCAAAATCTTCGAGGATAATCACTAAGCTTCTGCCATAAGGCTCTAGACCATAAGCTTTAATTGCTCCCTCAAACTTGAGGCTGCAAATAGTTTTATATTCCTGTCGATAGCGGGCAAGTTCTTGAGGCGTGGGATAGTCTTGTTTTAAGACTTTTAAAATCACAGGCTGATTATCTGCACAGTGAATACCCTGATAGACTTCTGAGTTAAAGCTTTCGTAGATTTTGGTGAGAACTTGATAGCCCCGCAAAGTTATCATGATCGATGATTCAAATAGTTCAGGTAAGGATTTAATAGCAAGCAGCAACTGACCAGAAGAGACCAGAAGAAGTAATTAGGTTGTTAGTTTTTCCCTGCATTCCTCTAAAGAAGCCTCAATTTACTTTGCGATTGAGAATATCGCTAGGTCGATTCGTTAAGAATTCGTAAGGCACTTTCAGCGCACTACGTATAGTACATTGCCATCTATCCACATTGTAATCAGATTGTCTGGGACTAACCTGCTCAAAGTAGTCTGAATGTAAAGTAAAGCCAAAATCAGCGGATGGTGACTGAAGTTTAGCAATCGGTCCTTGACTGAGATGTTCGGCAGCAAATAGCCAAACTTGAGAACCTTGAGGTCCTAAAATGGTAGCGAAAATATAACCTCGATCTTGGGGAATAAATTGAATACTATCCAAAATATGTTCATCAGGACAAACATAGAAATCGAGTAGTTCTTTCCCTAAATTAAACACGGGAGTATCGGGATTTTGCTCTTGTTCTGTTTTAATCTGCTGGGTAAGTTCCTGCCAATTTTGAGCCAGAGAAACTTTCGCCAAAACGGAAGGAAGATCCTGTTTGGGAAGTTGCTGGTCGGTTAAAATTCTATTTTGATGATCACGGAAACTGAGATATTGACGGCGACAGATTAAATCTTGGTGGTATCCTCCATAACCTTGATAGATTGCCGAGTATCCTTTTGGGTCAAACTGTTCTCGTGGATCGGCAGTATGCAGCATCGTGGAAAACCAACCTGGATGAATCAAGGCTTCTTGGCTAACTACTCGAGCAGATTGATCATCGTTTTGAATTACGACCTTACGCAATACACCAGGATCGAAGGCAAACATCCAAGGTATGCCATGGTATTCTGAAGTATAGCGATCGCCACTAAAATGTTTGACATCATAGGGTTTGATTGCATCACTCACACTAATGGTTGCCTGCTGTACGGCAACTAAATTGATTTTTCCGTTACTGTCGTGCTTATAATCGCATAAAAAGTGGTAACTATCTCCCTCAAAAGTGATTAGCCGCGATGGGACAGGTGTGAGATCTGGTTTAAGATCTTGGCGATTGACCAGATGAATTTGCGTTTTGGGATAAGCTTGCTGAGGCGCAAATTTGATACCCAACAAGGTGGCCATGCCAATCTGGAAGGACATATCGGGAATCATAATCGATTCTTCGGTCACTATTGCTGTATGGGGGCTACCATCAATCACTGTTCCCTCTAATTCCCAATGCCTCAAACTACCTTTGCCATCCCAGCAAGTAATATAGACCGCACTCACCATATCGGTAAATAATTTTCCTGGACGGGGTGTAGACTTTAATTCGCAGGTAATTAGTTCCTGAGTATTAGGATCGTAAAAAGGATGAGCTGTATTTGCCAGCAAGGGAAAAATTGACAGGGGAATAGAAACAATATGTTCGTCAAAGTAGCCGATTGGGGTAATAGTTTCGAGGCTAATGGGATCTACCTCCCAATAACGCCCTGCATCTGCCGTCATGATTGGTCTGCCATCGAAATTAACAATTCCTGTATTAGCAATCTCCGCAACCCCAATTAGACCCAGCCTGGCAGGAAAGAAGGCTTCTGGTAAGATTTCGCTAATTGGTGATTGGATTGAGTGCCAAAAACTATCCCAAGTAGTTAATTTTCGGCGCTGAACTCGAACTTTTCCCCCTTGTGGTTGGAGATCCCACTTGATAATTACACCTTCTCCAGCAAATAAATGGCGATCAGTTCTACGGTGATATGGAGCAACAATAAAAATATGACCTGCTAAATTATTTGGCCAATCTCCTTCTATCTTAATATCTTCACAGAAACTATCAGAATCGGTGAAATTACGAAACTTGTTAACATCAACTGACATAACAGATACTCCTGAAATCTCTTTAAATTAAGTCTGATGTGAATTAGCTTTCGTTTGAGTTAGCTAGTTTTAAGCTCTAAGCATTAAGCCTGAGAAAATTAAATCGCTTAATCAGAGCTGGAAAAGCTGGGATTTTAATTTTTTTTCGACTATCTTCAGCAGTAATTTTAATTCACATTAAACCTTCAATATGTGCGTAAAGCTATATTTATGCTGTTTGTCAATTTATAACTTTGTAACTCGATTGATATTTTTTATCTTAGTTTTACTTTTAAGGTTGCGATCTCATAAAACTCATAAAAAAACTCATTCTAAATCTAATACTGTGAATTGCGGGAAACGATTATGTAAACTTGACAATGAGTGGATTCAGGTCAAAAGCGCGTAACCCAAACGGTAATTATGTTAAGCTCTCGACGGGATTTGAACCCTATGTGATTGCTTTTTACAATGCCAATGTGTTATCTCAAGTACTTACTCACTAGTGTTTAGAACCAAAGTGAGTAAAAAGTGAGTAAAGAATATAATCATGAATTCGGTTACGAAAGTTTACTATCTGACTTCAAGCGATATCAGAAACAATCTCCTAGAGGCATAGGATTGACCAAGAAAGGACAAAACATTTATCTACAGTTTAAGACTTACAGACCTCTAGAAAGCAATATGCCTGCAACGCTGTATTTACATTAGATGGTATCGTAGATGCTCTTAGTAAAGCCAATAGGGTAGCTGATAAGCTTAAAACACTTGATAGTGAAGTTGAATTCTGGAATTGGTACGATAAAGAAATTAAGCAAGAAAGTCAGTTAGTAGATGATAGACTGACATTTGCCGAAGCGATCGCAATAGTAGAGAGTGACTTTTGGAATAGACTCGACAGGAGAAAACGCAAACGAGATAAAAGCAATCCGAGCGACATGGATAGCTGGTACAGAACATACGGATGTTACTACAAGCACTTGCCATCAAGAAACGATATTGAGAGATTAGATATTAAGAACCCCTATAACAAAAATTATTAATAGTAGACTAAAAAATCAATTCTATTTAAAGCAGACGCAGCAAGTGTTTGAGGTAGTTTTAACCATGATTTAGTTACTTCTCTATAATAAACTCGAATAACGCTGTAAGCTATGTATACTAAATATTTCAGCGGTTACATGGCTAAATATGACTATTAGTATGTTTTCTTAATCATCGGTAAGAACAATCTAAATAGTTAATGTCGTCTTGACAATCCATCTGGTTGTGATGTGGTAGCTAGCTCCAAAGACACGTAGTATCACTAAAGCGTTTTATACCACCCACAGCTATAGTGTACTTAGAACACAACACAAGAGAAAACAAATGAAATCACTACTAATTTTAACTTTAATTACATCCTCCGCTACCAACGCTCAAGCTAGTTCTACAGGCATCTACGCAGTCATGCAAGCTGTTCACCAGGTCGCAACACCTTACCAAGCATGTGTCAAAGTAGAAGCGACCCAAGGTCTATTAGGCAAGTTAGGTTGCATTGATACCGTGATTGAGTCAGGCAGGGCATTAGGTCTGAGCGATGATATGTTAGAAGGCGTTATTGAGGCTGGCTATGCAGCACAAGGAATCGAATTAGATTGGACTTGGAGGAAGTAGACAATCTACTAACTGTCACACTTACAACTCTATCTCGTTAACTATCCCGTCAACACTGTCTCAAAGCTCTTCGTCTCGCTGTGCAGTAAGATGTGATTTTTTTTCATATTAAATTCGACACATTTTCACCGCTTAAATCAGGCACAAAAAAGCCCCAAGTCTAGGTAGGACGAGAGGCTAAATATGAGTACTTTTAATAGCTTAGTTGCTCTAATTATTTACTATCGTTAATTTCTTGGCTCTTTTTTTTGTAATTATGTAATTGCAATATTGACGAAGTAAGTGTTTAAACTCCAATTCACAGCGATGCACGGAGATTTTACCCACAGGACGTTCCACTATAAAACTTGCTTTGTTCATACGGTCGGCTGTTTCGTTAGCGCGTAACCTTAACGTTATTTATATTAAGCTCTCGACGGGATTTGAACCCGTGATCTCCTCCTTACCAAGGAGGTGCTTTACCACTAAGCCACGAGAGCGCTCAAGTGCCTAAACAATTATAGTGCTATATAGTTCTAGTTAGAAACATTCTCTGTTTGATAAACACCAAGGGATTCGACACCGAAGCTCAGTATAACACTTACTTTTAAATATTTAAAGATGCTGTCAATCTGCTTTAAATGACGGCAATATCTATCTAAATAGGATGCTTGAGGTAGGTATCCAAATTACAGCAGTTAATTTGATGGTGGCGCAAATTGACGAGAAATTTCTGAGCAAAAATTGAGCTGACAACAAAAATATTTAGTTTTAAGCAAGAAGTCATTGGGCAAAAATTGTAAAATAAACCACAGATACTTTTTTAGCACCAACAGCAACATACTTAACTTATATGAGTAAGGGAACATTATTTGATAAAGTTTGGGACTTACATACCGTTGGGACATTGCCTTCTGGTCAAACCCAGCTTTTTATTGGTTTACATCTAATTCATGAGGTAACCAGTCCTCAAGCTTTTGCGATGCTAAGAGAGAGAAACCTTCAAGTATTGTTTCCTGAAAGAACAGTTGCCACAGTAGATCATATTGTGCCGACCGAAAATCAAGCTCGTCCCTTCTCAGATGTGCTGGCGGAAGAGATGATTCAAGCGCTAGAACAAAATACGCAAGATTACGGTATTAAATTTTACAATGTCGGTTCGGGAAATCAGGGGATTGTCCATGTAATCGCTCCCGAACAGGGTTTAACTCAGCCAGGAATGACCGTTGCTTGTGGTGATTCTCATACTTCAACTCATGGTGCATTTGGCGCGATCGCTTTTGGCATCGGTACTTCTCAGGTAAGGGATGTCTTGGCTTCCCAGACTTTGGCTTTAGCTAAACTCAAAGTGCGTAAAATTGAAATTAATGGTCAGTTGCCTCACGGTGTATTTGCTAAAGATGTGATTCTGCACATTATTCGTAAGTTAGGAGTCAAAGGTGGCGTGGGTTATGCTTACGAATTTTCTGGCTCTACTTTTGCGGCGATGTCGATGGAAGAACGGATGACCGTCTGTAATATGTCGATTGAGGGTGGTGCGCGCTGTGGCTATATTAATCCCGACGAAACAACTTTTAATTATTTAAAAGGTCGAGATTTTGCTCCTCAAGGTGCTGCTTGGGATCGGGCAGTTGACTGGTGGAAAAGTATTCGCAGTGACGATGATGCAATTTACGATGA
>JBDKJC010000195.1:0-6557 GCA_039796815.1 Cyanobacteriota bacterium
CCTGAGTCGTCCCTTACGCCTAAAGATAGTCGTATTGACTTACGAGTCACCAAAGAGCAAAAAGCTTTGTTGGAAGAAGCTGCTTCAATTAAAGGTGTATCCTTGAGTGCTTATACTTTGTTAAATTTACTGCCTTTAGCTCAACAAGATATTGAGAACCGAGAGAGATTAAAATTAAGTAATCGCGATCGCGACTTGTTTGTATCGGCTTTAGAAAATCCTCCTGTATTAAAAGGAAAATTAAAGTCAGCTATAGCGAAATACAAAAATAAGTATGGCGAATGATAGTTGGGATTTTGTCCCAATTCAAAAAAAATATAATTGCGGTGATTTCGATTGTGGCAATAATGAGTTGAATCAATATTTGCGGAAGTATGCCAAACAAAATGATAAAAAAGGTATTGGCAAAACATATATTGCGGTTAAACCATCTACTGCTAAAAGTATAAGTGGCTACTACACTATTAGCACCAGTACAATTGAGTTTGAGTCTTTGCCCGAAGATACAGCTCGTAAGCTGACGAGCTATCCGATTCCAGCAATATTAATTGGTCGATTAGCTGTAGATTTGAATTACCAGGGAGAGGGATTAGGAGAGAAGCTCTTAGTAGATGCTCTCAATCGAATAGTTCAAATATCAGAAGATGTGGGAATCTATGCGGTAAGAGTAGATGCTATTAATGAAAAAGCAAAGCAGTTCTATTTAAAGTATGAATTTTTACCCTTTGAAGATCGACCTCTATCCTTGTTTCTGCCTTTAAAAACTATTCGACAACAGTTTAATTAATTAACGTTACCCACCGATTGATTTGTGAAAGAGATTAAGCCCTAAAAGATTCGCCATACCTCAAAATTGACGGCAGCAAATATAATGTGGTTTAAATGTTGTCTAAAAATGGGTAAGGGATATAAGCTTTGGATTTGCTCAACTCACTCCGAACATTGATCGCTAAATGTCTAGCTATAGTTTCAGCAGTGCTGTTATTGATTTCTCTGACAGCCTGTAATCCTAGTACCCTGTTGGCAAATCCCAACCAACCACCTCAGTTGGTGATAGCTGTTTTGAGTGATCCTAAAACTTTTAATCCTGTTATGGCTAGTGACAAAATTAGTCTTGATGTCAGCAGTATGTTATTCGATGGACTGGTGAGCCTAAATCCAATTACAGGGGAAATTAAACCAGCTTTAGCTGAATCTTGGGATATTTCTGAAGATAACTTAGAAATCGTTTATACCCTACGACCAAACCTTAAGTGGTCTGATGGTCATCCTTTAACAGTTGACGACGTATTATTTACCTATAATCAACTCTATCTAAATCTTGATATTCCCGCTCCTACAAGAGATATCCTGAAAATTGGTCAAAGTGGAGCTTTACCTAAAGTAGCGAAAATCAATGACCGACAGGTCAAGTTTACTATTACCGAACCTTTTGCCCCATTTTTAGGAGCTACAGGTGCAGCAATTTTACCCGCTCATATTTTGCGCCCAACTATAGAACAGAAAGACAAAAATGGTCAACTCAAGTTTCTTTCTACTTGGACAGTAGACACCCCACCAGAAAAAATTGTTTCCAGTAGTGCCTATAAAATAGCTAGTTATACTACTGTTCAAAGACTGGTTTTTGAAGCCAACCCCTATTATTGGAAAAGCAAAGTTATCGGGGAAGATCTTCCTCATATTAAAAAAGTTTTTTGGGAACTTGTCGAATCCACTGATAATGCTTTACTACAATTTCGCTCTGGCGGTCTAGATGCTCTGACTGAGGTTACTGCACGAAATTTTTCTCTGCTCAAAAAAGAGGAAGATCGTGGTAATTTTACTATTTACAATGGAGGACCAGATTACGGCACAAGTTTTATCACATTTAACCTCAACCAAGGTAAGAAAAATGGTAAACCTGTGGTCAATCCGATTAAATCTCGTTGGTTTAACGAAGTTAATTTCAGACAAGCAGTATCCTATGCTATTAATCGCGAGCGGATGGTTAAAAATGTTTATCGGGGATTAGGAGAGCCACAAGTATCTGATATATCTACGCAATCTCCTTATTATTACGATGGCTTGGCTGGGTATCCCTATAATCCTAAAAAAGCCAAAGAATTATTGCTGGCAGCAGGATTTACCTACAATAAACAAGATCATTTACTCGATCAAGATGGTAATCGTGTTAGTTTCATTTTAAACACTAATACTGGTAGCCCAACCGCCGAAGCCATAGGCAATCAAATTGAAGAAGATCTAGGTAAAATTGGCATTAAAGTAAACTTTAAAACCATCATCTTCAATGTTTTACTTGGTAAAACGGATAACACTCTTGATTGGGACTGCATTTTGTTACGTTTCTCTGGATCGAACGAACCTAATAGTGGCTTTAACCTCTGGTCGCCAGATGGTAGTTCACATATGTTTAACCAGCCTGCGGAAGATTTGTCAGGAAGAATAATTGCTGATTGGGAAGCAGAAATAGGCAGACTCTATATTGAAGGAGCCAGAGAGTTAGATATAGAAAAACGTAAAGCAATTTACACCAAGGTTCAAAAGTTAAGCTCGGAAAAATTGCCACTAATTTATCTAGTTAATCCCTATTCTCTGGCAGCAGTGCGCAATAACATCGAAGGAATTGAATATTCGGCGCTTGGTGGGCCATTTTGGAATCTGGATCAGTTAAAAATTACTGAGTGATTGAGCATTGAGCATTGAGCATTGAGCATTGAGCATTGAACAATTGATGCGCGTCCTAAAGGATTCCTAAAGGATACACCTGCGGATAACCGCTTCGCATATTGAATAAGCTTGGGTTTCCCCAGTACCCCCAGTACCCGTCTCGTTCAAAAAGAGGTAATTGCTCACTGTTCACTCTTGACTGTTCACTGTTGAAGTACAATACCCCTTTAGTTATATATTTCTAGGAAATCTAATCATGGGACGTGCCGATAAAGTTGTCTTAGCTTACTCGGGGGGAGTTGATACCACCGTATGTATTCCCTACCTCAAAAATGAGTGGGGAGTGAAAGAAGTAATTACCCTCGCTGCTGATTTAGGACAGGGAGACGAATTAGAACCAATTCAAAAAAAAGCCTTAACCTGTGGTGCTACGGAATCTTTGGTGGCGGATGCGACAGCCAGCTTTGTTACGGATTATGCTTTTCCTGCCATCCAAGCTAATACTCTTTATGAGAACCGCTATCCTTTGTCTACTGCTTTAGCGCGTCCTTTAATTGCTAAATTGCTGGTGGAAGCTGCGGAAAAATATGGTGCAGATGCGGTAGCTCATGGCTGTACGGGGAAGGGAAATGACCAAGTCCGCTTTGATGTGGGAATTATGGCATTGAACCCCAAGCTGAAGGTATTAGCGCCTGCTAGGGAATGGAATATGAGTCGCGAGGAAGCAATTTCTTATGGTGAGAAGTTTGGTTTAGAGTTTCCTGTGAAAAAGTCTTCTCCCTATAGTATCGATCGCAATTTACTCGGTCGCAGTATTGAAGCAGGTATACTAGAAGATCCGATGGCAGAGCCTCCTGAAGAAATCTACTTGATGACTAAAGCGATCGCCGATACTCCTGATGAGCCAGAGTATATTACCATTGGTTTTGAGCAAGGTTTACCCATCACTATTAATGCCCAGAAGTTAGACCCTGTTGCCCTGATTACTCAGCTCAATCAAACTGTTGGTAAACACGGCATCGGACGCATCGATATGTTAGAAAACCGCGTGGTGGGGATTAAATCGCGGGAAATCTACGAAGCACCAGCCTTACTGGTTTTAATTCATGCTCACCGTGACTTGGAAAGTCTAACTCTGACAGGTGATGTCACTCAGTATAAACGAGGCATTGAACAATCCTATGGGGAATTAATCTATCGTGGTTTGTGGTACAGTCCCCTTAAAGCTGCGTTAGATGCTTTTATTCAACAGACTCAAGAAAGAGTTTCTGGGGAAGTCAGAATTAAACTACATAAGGGCAATGCAACTATAGTTGGTCGTCAGTCGGAGAATTCGATCTATACTCCAGATCTTGCTACCTACGGTGCTGAAGATAAGTTTGACCATAAAGCAGCAGAAGGCTTTATTTATATCTGGGGTCTACCCACCAGAGTTTGGTCACAAAAAACTAGAGGACTTTAATCGATAGCTACAAGCTTTAAGCTCTAAGCTTTTTAATTAATGTTACGTTGTATGCTAAAGCCCTAAAGGATGTTATATCACTTTAGAAAATACTCAAGACACATCAATTTCCGTAAGGGCGTTTCGCGAAACGCCCCTACAATTAACCTACAATTAATCTGTCTTACCTAAAAACTGAAACGATATTATACTTGTCCTAAAGGATATATCTTCGGATATGGTACTAGCTGCGTAGGTAGTGGCTTATAGCTTATAGCTTATGGCTGGAACGAAGTTCCTTATTCTGACTCGGGATTAATATATTTCAAAATAGCGGGATTGCTTTTATCTGCGTCATAAACATATCCCAGATTAATTGCTATTCTTCTTCTTAAACCAAGAGAAGGATACAGTGGGGTTTCTAGTTTTTGCGTAGCGTGCAAATTAGCTGATTCTACCAACTGTAAAGCCACATCTTTCGTTAAATTGTTACCAAAGGTTTGCAAAACATTATTAGCACAATCATTTTTAAAAGCCTTTTCTAGTTCAACTTGACGTTTTTCGTAGGCTAGCAAAATTACGTCCAAACAAGTAGCATAATCAAAAGTATTATTGAAATTGAAGGTGAATTGTTTGATTTTGCCATTTTGAGCTGACGACTGAGCCAAATTAGGCTGTGGTTTAACTTCAGATTGAGCTGGAATTAACAAAACTGCTTGAGCAGCAAAACTAACTCCTATTGTTAATAAAAATTGTAAGTTTTTTTTCATTTTTACAACTAAAAAATATAAATCCTGATTTATTTTATTACTATTTTTTTGCCAGAATATGTTAAATCAACTTGGCAATTATTAGATTGAGATTACATAACAATTATGCCCAGTAATTGTAAATTAAGTTGAGAACAATGACACTTTATAAATCGTCAATAGTAATAAAAAATCAAAGATTTTTCCTGTATTATTTACATGTAATATGAATAAAGCCATGTAAAAACATAGCGTTAAACAGTCGAGTTATAGCCCAAACTAAGTTGTCCAGGAGATAAGGTAATCATTGTCGATGCTCCAGGCGATCGCAATTTCACTCTTAATTTCCCCCCTGTCGTTATCCCCACAACTTCTCCAGGACAACCTTTAAAGTTAACTTGTTGACCTAAACTACTCAGAATTTCTAAATATTTAGCTAACAGCTTGTCAATACCCACAGCTAAATAATATTCGTATCCGAACAAAATTCCATAGGAAGCGATCGCCGTTAGTTCTTCTAAAGAATTAATACCTTGAATATTTTGAGTTTGATAATAAGACTCTAAATTAATCCCTGGCTCAGGAACAGAATTACACCAATTAATCCCAACTCCTATTACAGCTTGCACAAGCCTATGCTGATAATTACGAGTTTCAATTTTAATTCCTCCCAGCTTACGTTGATTAAGCAGTAAATCATTCGACCACTTAAGAGTGACTGGTAACTGATAATGTCTTAAAAGCGTCGCTATTCCCCAAGCCGTAGCCATTACCAAATGAGGATAGCGATCGATCTCTAGATCTAAATCCAGACCAACCGAGAGATATAGCCCGCCCCTTGCTGATATCCAACTGTGTCCCCATTGTCCTTTGCCTGCGGTTTGAGAAAAAGCGATCGCCCCTAGAGGACATTTAAGATCGTTATCAATTAATTCCCAAAGTTTATTATTGGTCGAGGAAATACAATCAAAAATAAACATAGCAATCGGCTGCTCAATATCTATTTGAAGAGCAATTATTTCACTTTGATTAATTTTTTGCCAAGCCTGTTGATATGTTTCTAAACTAAAATTCAATTGATTACTAATTACTAATTACTAATTACTGATTACTAAAATTGTTCATTGCTCATTGCTCATTGCTCATTGTTAAATACTGTTTTAGTTTTGTTCCTAGTACTTTCACATGAGGCTCTTCCAGCATGTTGAAGTGATCTCCTGGTACTTGTTCAATTTTCAATTGAGGTACTCTTGCTTCATCCCAGCCAGCACGGGGGCATAATCCAAGTTTAATTTTATGACTAAAAAAGTTACCGCGATCGGCTTTAGTAGCTAAAAATAAGGTTACTCGATCTGGGTAAGGTTGAACAAGATAAGGATCGGCAATGTGTTCTTCGGTCGACAATGAAGTTTTTTTGGCAATTTTCTGGCTTAAAATACTCAATTGCTCTGCTATTGGGAGCTGAGTAAGCTTATCCCATTTGCTACGTAAAGTGCAGTTCCAATGTAAGTAAGTTTGATAAAACCGATGAGGTCCATCAGTGTCTAAAATAGCGAGTAAAGCAACCTCTTTGCCCATTGCCCTAAGCTGTTGAGCAATTTCCCAGGCAATTAATCCTCCCGTTGAATAACCAGCAATTAGATAAGGAGCTTGAGGTTGGACAGCCAGAATATCTTCTAGATGATGAGTTGCCAAAGCTT
>JBDKJC010000196.1:0-6556 GCA_039796815.1 Cyanobacteriota bacterium
TAGAGTAATGGGTCGAGATTCCGTTACCGATGTGGCAGTGATTAAGGTAGATGCCCAAAATTTGCCTGCGGTTAAAATTGGTGATAGTCAAACTCTACAGCCAGGAGAAACCGCGATCGCCATTGGTAATCCTTTAGGACTTGATAATACAGTTACTGAAGGCATTATCAGTGCTACGGGTCGCTCTTCAGGACAGGTAGGTATTCCCGCTGGACGAGTTAATTTCATTCAAACCGATGCAGCCATCAATCCTGGCAATTCTGGCGGTCCTTTGCTCAACCAGCGAGGTGAAGTGATTGGGATCAATACTGCAATTATTCAAGGAGCGCAGGGATTAGGTTTTGCAATTCCGATCGATACCGCTCAAAGAATTTCTGACCAGTTAATTGCTACAGGTAAAGTAGAACATCCTTTTTTAGGTATTCAAATGGCTACCCTCACTCCAGAGGTTAAGCAAGAAATCAACTCAAATCCTAACAGTGGTTTAACTGTAAATGATGACCAAGGAGTTTTGGTAATTCAAGTAGTCCCAGATTCTCCTGCGGACAGAGCAGGTTTGAGAGCTGGGGACGTTATCGGACAAATTAATGGTCAAGCAGTTAAAGACGCTGATACCTTGCAGCAAATAGTAGAAAGTAGCCAAGTGGGTAAAAATCTTCAGTTAGATTTAAAGCGGAATGGACAGGAGATGAATTTAGCCGTTAAAGCTGGGGTATATCCTACTGCTCAAGCCGATCCTGAAAATCAAATACCTTAACTGATGTTACGCACCTGGTTATTACTCTATAGTTTTACGTAGGAACTGGGGGATTAGTAATACGTCAATTTCCCAGTCTCCCAGTCTCTCAGTCTCCCTACATATTAAATAACTTTTTCACTTTGTTTGGACTTGTTTTTCAGCTTGTCATACCACTCTATCAAAGGATAAGCACTAATACCATGGACAATCATAGACAACACCACTACTGTATATGTAATCCAAGCAATTTGTTCAGCCGTTTCTCCGATAACTCCTTCGCCTAAAACATAGGCTAGATAGTAAATTGAGCCTAAACCTTTGATGCCAAACCAACCAATGAGGTTACGTGTAGTTGCTGGTAAACCACTCCTCAGCATACTTAACCAGACTCCCAAGGGACGAATAACTAAAAATAATAATCCAGCAACCAGTAATGACTGTCCTGCATATTTAAGCATCGGATTAACTAACAAAACATTGCCCAAAACAATAATTACTGTTACCTCCAACAGCTTTTCGATTTGCTCGGTAAACTCCAAGTGAGCGATGCGCTTTTCGTGCTTAACAAAATAACTATCTTGCACCACAAATCCCGCCACAAATACGGCCAAAAAACCATAGCCGTTAACTAATTCAGTGAGGGAGTAGGTAAGTAAAATAATGCTAATCGCCACAAAATTTGCCATTAGATCATCGGCGGGACGGCGTTTTTGCAACTGATATTCAATCCAGATTACGGCTTTGGCTACCACAATCCCCATGACGATCCCTCCAGCGATCGCCCAAAGCAAATCTATCCCTACCCAGTTTTTAAACCAATTGTCCCAGTTAGGATCTTTGATGGCATGGATACCAAAATAGACGAAAGGAAAGGCTAACGCGTCATTTAAGCCCCCTTCAGAAGTAAGTGAAAAGCGTAACTCATCTCGATCTTCTATATCAGATAGCTGCACTTCAGAAGCCAAGACTGGATCTGTAGGAGCAAGGATCGCCCCTAATAGTATTGCCGCCCCCCAACCCATACTTAAAACATAATGAGCGATCGCAGCTAGGGCAAAGATTGAAATTGGCATTAGCAACCCAATTAATCTAATCGTAGATTGCCATGCCCAAAGCTTGAGCGGACGATTCATTTTTAGTCCACAGCAAAATACCGAAACAATGACCGTAAGTTCAGTTAATCTTTCCAAAAAATCTGTTTCTGGTCGAATTTCGATCAAGCCGAAGCCATATGAACCTAATAAAATTCCCACCAATAGATAAATGAGGGCATAGGAAAGAGGTAAGCGTTCAATCCAACCTGAACCCAATGTCACCCCCAGCAACAGTATTCCAATAACAAAAAGGGTGAGAATATAAGTATCCATTTTTTTTTTTTGATTGAGGCTGCCTTAATTTACCGTAACTACTCCACAGGTAAAATCTATTAATAGTTGGATCGTGCTATTTAAAAGACTAGTCAGCAAGTGTATCTTAAGCAGGATGCCAGTAAATATTAAATCTTGGGTTAATAGTAAATTGAAATGTTAGTAAAGTTTGACGGATAACAATGTCTTTTTTATCTTCTCTTTTATCAAAAACTCAGCTTCGCCGAATTGTAACTATCGGTTTGATTTCGATTAGCGTATTTTTTGGTTCTGTTTTGGGAATTGGTCATAGCGATCGCGTTTTGGCAGAGGTATTAAAAAGAGATGCAGTTGGTATTACTAAAGAAAGCTCTTTAAGTGATGCCGAATATGAATCCGCTAAGGCAAATCGTAATCAAATTCAAGCAGCAAGATCTCAACAAGCCGCAGAAGATTTGGACAATAAAAAAGCAGCAGACAAACTTAATTTAGATGAAATTGTGCCTCCAGCAGTTGAAAAGGCTTTAGATTTAGACGATTAGTAGTCTGTTAATTGCTTAATTCTGATTATTTAGTCGACTTAAAAAACTTTTTAGGCGATCGCATTGAGGATTGGTCAATATTTCTTGAGCGTCGCCTGATTCTTCTACTACTCCTTGGTTGAGAAAAATTACGCGGTTAGCAACTTCACGGGCAAACTGCATCTCATGAGTAACTACCACCATGGTCATTCCTTCTTCCGCCAACTGTTTCATCACGCTTAAAACTTCCCCAACTAATTCTGGATCGAGTGCGCTAGTAGGTTCATCAAAAAGCATTATTTCAGGTTTCATACAGAGACTTCTGGCGATCGCGACTCGCTGTTTTTGTCCCCCAGAAAGCTGTTCGGGATAAGCATTAGCTTTACTACTCAAACCTACTTTATTTAAATAGTGTAAGGCGCGATCGCGACACTCTAATTTTGATTCTTTTAATACTTGAGCAGGAGCTAACATCAAATTTTGCAACACGCTCAGGTGAGGGAACAAATTAAACTGTTGAAAAACCATTCCTACTTTGGTTCTTAACTGCTTCAGCTTGTGCGGACTAATTTTTGCTTCAGATAAATCGATATCCATTACCTTGAGCTTGCCACCATTAATAATTTCCAAGCGATTACAGCAGCGCAATAGAGTACTTTTTCCACAGCCAGAAGGACCAATTATTGAAACAACATCCTGTTGATAAAGTGAAGCAGTAATACCTCTCAATACTTCTAACGAACCGTAACTTTTTGTTAAATTATCAAAGGAAATAACAGGGGCAGAGGTAGGCATAGTCTTGTATTTCGTCGATCTGATATCTAGCTAAAATAGCTGATTTTTTCTTGGGCATCTGTTAGATTGATTACATTAATTATCTTCATTTGTAGTCATAATTCCCTCAACGTTAAAATATTGTAACTACCAATTTTAGATTAGCTATATCTACAGATATATATCGCTAGATATAGTTTTGTTTCTCAGGCAAATTTTATTTTGCACAGCTAATTAAAATTAAATCAAAGAGAATTTGCTCTAAGTTTGCTGCTACATAGTTTGAGCATACTTTTGTTGATTAAATCAATAACTTTTGATGTTTTTAAACAATTGTTATATAAAATATATGATTTTTAATTTTATTTTTACTAGATAGCCGCAATTAAATATTTATAGATAAATTATGAGTCAGAAAAAAGTTCAATTTTGGTTGCAAAGACTGAGCTTATGTTTAGTCGGGTTGTTATTAGTAACTGGTCTCAACCATTATCTAATTTCCCCTTTAAATGCCCAAGAAGTTTTAAGAGTTGGCACCGAACCAGCCTTTCCACCTTTTGAAATGAATGCACCAGATGGCAAAGGTTTTACTGGGTTTGATATCGATTTATTTAAAGCAATTGGTGAAGAGGCGGGTTTAGAAATTCAATTTCAAAGTATGCCTTTTGATGGCTTAATTCCCGCATTACAATCAAAAACTATTGATGCAGCCATTAGTGGCATGACTATTACCGCCGAACGAGGACAGACAGTAGATTTTAGCCGTCCTTATTTCCAGTCTGGTTTGGCGATCGCCGTAAGAAAAGAGAACCAAGGAGCGATCAAAAGTTTTGCCGATCTAGAAAACAAAAAAGTTGCCGTAGCGATCGGTACCACTGGCGCACAGGAAGCTGCCAAAATACCAGGAGTAGAATTATCTACTTTTGATAACTCGGCACTGGCTTTGCAAGAGCTAAGTAACGGTAAGGTTGAAGCTGTAGTTAACGATTCCCCTGTAACTCTTTATGCAATTAAAGTTGGCAACCTAAATAATGTTGCAGTGGTAGGCGAACTATTAACCGAAGAATATTACGGGATCGCACTTCCCAAAGGCTCACCCAACGTTGCCAAAGTAAATGATGCCTTAGATGAACTACTCAAGACTGACAAATATCGCGATCTTTACCAAAAATGGTTCTCTGGAGAGCCACCCAAACTACCGTTAGTTGCTCCAGCTTTAGCAGGAGAAAGCTCTGCCTTTAGTATTGTTTCCATGTTCCCCACTCTATTGTATGGGGCAACAATCACCATCTTGCTGACAGCGTTTTCCGTCTTTTTTGGCGCGATTGGCGGAACTTTATTAGCTACTGCCTCAATTTCAGATTTTAAGCCTTTGGTCTGGCTGTGTCGTATCTATATTGATTTTTTTCGCGGTACGCCTCTATTGGTTCAAATCTTTATGATCTACTTTGGTTTACCATCACTTTTGCAGGGAATAGGCTTAGACTTTAGCTTTAATCGTTTTGCTGCTGCGGTTACGGCTCTTAGTCTTAATTCTGCTGCTTATTTAGCTGAAATTATTCGTGGCGGTATTCAATCAATTGACCAAGGACAGTGGGAAGCTTCTCAATCCATTGGTATGGGATGGTTGCAAACGATGCGTCATATTATTTTTCCCCAGGCTTTTCGTCGCATGTTACCACCACTGGGTAATGAGTTTATCACCATGATTAAAGATACTAGCTTGGTGGCAATCATCGGTTTTGAAGAACTATTTCGTCAGGGGCAGTTGATGGTAGCAACTACCTATCGTGCTTTTGAAATTTATGCAGCAGTAGCATTAATCTATCTGTTTTTAACTTTTATCGCTTCTAGAGTCTTTAGCTGGCTGGAAAAACGCCTCAACCCGATGAGCCGTTCCCCTAAAAAAGCTGTAGCCCAGGTAGATTCAACTCCAGAACAAATAGCAAGTTAATCTAATACTTCTCGTTTAGGCTTTGTCATTAATTGGTTGGGTAGTAGGTAGCAGGTAGTGGAATTTTGATGCATTGCCATGTAATTTATCCATCAAAACCATGTAATTAAAACAAGATGCTAGTTGTAAATTTAGGCAAAATTTGTAAATTAATAGGTATGTAAAACTATGGAATAAATTATCTCATGACCAACAAAAAGAATTTAGTCGTGGTTGGTAACGGTATGGTTGGTCATAAATTCCTAGAGTTGATGGTCGAAAAAGATGTATCACAAACATGGAATTTAGTTACCTTCTGCGAAGAACCCCGTGTGGCTTACGATCGCGTTAACTTAAGCGGTTACTTTTCAGGCAAAACAGCAGCGGATCTAACTTTGGTTGAACCAGGATATTACCAAGAGAATAATATAGAAATTCATATTGGCGATCGCGTTGTGGCAATCGATCGCGATCGCCAAACCGTAACTTCAGCTAATGGTGTAGAAATAAGTTATGACAAGCTAGTCTTAGCTACAGGTTCTTATCCTTTTGTGCCACCTATTCAGGGTAATGATGCCCCAGGTACATTTGTCTATCGGACGATTGAAGACTTAGAAAATATGGAGGCTTGGGGGAAAAAATCTCAAGTTGGAGTGGTTGTGGGTGGTGGTTTACTCGGTCTAGAATGTGCCAATGCTTTAAAATCGATGGGTTTGGAGACTCATGTAGTCGAGTTTGCCCCCAGATTAATGCCCGTACAGATCGATGAAACTGGCGGAGAGGTTTTAAAAGAAAAGATTCAAGCGTTAGGAGTACAAGTACATACCAGTAAATCCACGACTAATATTGTTAGTCAAAATGGCAAGTTGGTAAAAATGGAATTTGCCGATGGTGGTGAATTGGCAACAGATATGATTGTCTTTTCCGCTGGTATTCGCCCCCGCGATAACTTAGCTAGGGAATCTGGTTTAACCGTCGGAGAAAGAGGCGGGATTGTAGTCGACGAGCATTGTCTTACTAGCGATCGCAATATCTATGCCATCGGCGAATGCGCCCTTTATAATAACAGCATCTTTGGTTTAGTCGCCCCTGGTTACACGATGGCAGAAGTAGCCAGCGACAATATTACCCAAGCAGGATCGAGGACTTTTCAGGGGGCGGATATGTCTACTAAACTTAAGTTATTAGGGGTAGATGTAGCCAGCTTTGGAGATAACTTTGGTAAAACTCCAGGCGCGAAAGA
>JBDKJC010000197.1:0-6551 GCA_039796815.1 Cyanobacteriota bacterium
TATATCCTGATACTTATAAAATTTCTAGCGACTTAACCAACGATCCTCAAGCAATCATTAATACCATGTTGACTCGGTTTGAGAAGACTGCTTTACCTGTCTATGAAGCAGCAAAACCAGATATGAGTTTGTTAGATTGGGTCACCTTGAGCAGCATTGTTGAAAAAGAAGCCGTGATTGGCAATGAGCGCTCTTTAATTGCCGGGGTTTTTACCGCAAGGTTAGCTCAGGGAATCAAGCTAGAATCAGATCCCACGGTAGAATACGGTTTAGGTATTAGACAGACGGCAGACCAACCTTTAACCTATGCTCAGGTAGGTACTCCTTCCCCTTACAATACTTACATGAATACTGGCTTAACTCCCACTCCTATCGCTGCACCTGGTCTGGCAAGCCTTAAAGCTACTTTGAACCCCGACAACACTGATTATTTATTCTTTGTCGCACGTTATGATGGTACTCATGTCTTCAGCAAAACATTAAGTGAGCATGAAGCAGCAACTAGAGAGATTCGTCGCCAGAGAAATCAGTAAACAATGAGCAATGAGCAATGAGCAATGAGCAATGAGCAATGAGCAATGAGCAATGAGCAGTGATTAAATTAAGCTCTAGTTTTTCTTTCTTTTCTGACACCAGACATGGATTTATTGCGATCGCTTCCTATTGGTTCTTATTTAGAACAACCCGTAACTTGGCTGCACAAGGTAGATCCTAGAGTTAAATTGGCTTGGCTGATGACCTTTTTGATTGCTCCTGTGTTGGGTAATCCTTGGTGGCGTATTGTCTTGGCAGGGTCATTAATTCTGTTGACTATTGTTGCGGGAATTCCCTTTCGCGTCTGGTGGAAGCAAATTGGCTGGTTGTTGTTGTTATGTACTTTTTTATTTTTGTTTGCTAGCGTTGCTCCCGATACTTTAGCAGTAGTGCATCAGCCAAGAACGCCATCTTTTTGTGCTAATCCTGAATCTGAAGTGACCTCTAATGATCTACCTAATAGAGTCCCCTCTGCGTCTACCTGTCAGTCTCAATTGCCAAATGCTAGTAGCTATCGCTTCGTTTACTTCGATCGGCCTAAATTCGCTTTTTTGCCTCGCCTGACAATCACTCGTCGCTCTTTGGACATAGCGGTCAAGGTATCTACTCTGATTTTTACTCTGATTTACAGTACCAGTCTGTATCTTTTAACCACGGCTCCTGAAGAAATTACCGCAGGCTTAGAAGATCTCCTGAGTCCCCTGCGTCGTTTAAATTTACCCATTGCTGAAATTACTTTAACTTTGACTCTTGCTCTGCGCTTTATTCCTTTAGTCTTAGAAGAAGTACAGAATTTAGTACGATCGATTCGCACCAGAGCGATCGACTGGAAGAAGCTGGGGTTGCGTCGTAGCACACAATTATGGTTAATTGTTTCAGAAAAGTTGCTCGAAAATTTATTGCTGAGAGCAGAACAAATTGCCACAGCAATGGACGTTCGCGGTTTTACTAGTCCTAATGAGCATCGGGTTCAATGGCATCAATTGAAGTTGAGGTGGCGCGATTGGATTGCTTTAGGCATTTTGATTCCCTTTTGGTGTGCGCGGTGGTTTATTGGGGGAACTAGCTGAAAAAACTTAGTCTAGCTTGACTGAGAGACTAGGAGACTGGGAAAATAGTCGATCGCTATTTAATCTCATTCATCCCGATCGAAGAAGTAATGCAGCCTAGAAAAATATGGCAATGGCGATCGCTCACCCTTAATCATCGTACTGCTTCAGAAATTTTTACTGCTTTATTTCTTGATGATCCAATTGCTACTCTGCTCGAAAGTCCAGGAACAATTGAAGATTTAGAACAACCACAATTATCACGTTATTCCCTCTGTGCTGGCTCGCCTCGCTCTAGAGAGGGGGAATCTCAATTATGGACTCCGAAAACTGGAGAAATCTTACCTTTCTTGCGATCGCTACTGAAACAACCCACTAGTCATAATTCTCAGGTGGCTCATTTACCCTTTACTGGTGGCTGGCTAGGTTGGCTAGGTTACGATCTTGCTTGGGAGATTGAAAAATTACCCAAACTCAACCAGGATACTTTACCTTTTCCCGTAGCCTATTGGTATGAGCCAGATTGCTTTGCTGTATTAGACCATCTAGCTCAAACTTTATGGCTGGCTGCTGGTGAGCTTGAGCAGTTAGAAAACTTGGTAGCCAAACTTGCTGCATTTAAACCCTCTCCAGAAATTGAGCCAAACAGGCCAACAACATCCACAATTACTTTCTTAACTAATCAAGAACAGTATCAAAACGCAGTCGAACAAGCAAAACAGTACATACAAGCAGGAGATATTTTTCAGACTAATTTATCCTTGAGATTTCAAACTAGTACAACCCATGATAGCTGGTCGATCTATCAGCAGCTACAGAAAATTAATCCTTCTCCCTTTGCAAGTTATTGGCGATCGCCTTGGGGAGATGTGATTAGCTGTTCTCCTGAACGATTAGTGCAGTTAGTAGATAATCTAGCCCAAACTAGACCGATTGCGGGGACGAGAAGCAGAGGGGTAGATCCCAAGAGCGATCGCGCCTTAGCAGCAGAATTACTTGCTAATACCAAAGAAAGAGCCGAACACATCATGCTAGTTGATTTAGAACGCAATGATCTAGGACGAGTTTGTCAGTGGGGTTCAGTCAAGGTAGATGAGCTTTTAGTTATCGAACGCTATAGCCATGTAATGCATTTAGTCAGTAACGTTAAAGGAATTTTAAATAGCGATCGCGATGCCGTCGATTTAATTCGAGCTGTCTTTCCTGGCGGAACAATTACAGGCTGTCCTAAAGTGCGCTGTATGGAACTAATCGAAGAGCTAGAACCTGTGCGTCGTAGTTTATTCTATGGTTCTTGTGGTTATCTCGACCAGCGGGGTAATTTAGACCTGAATATTTTGATTCGTACTTTGCTGTATGTTAAACCGAGTGCTAGCAAGATCGCTCAAGTATATGGACAAGTTGGTGCGGGGATAGTTGCCGATAGCGAGCCAGAACAAGAATGGTATGAGTCTTTAAGTAAAGCCAAGGCGCAAATTGCAGCTTTAGAATCTTAACCTTGACTAATTTAGATTTATTGGCGAATAAAGTTGGCAATTTTGAACAAATGGGGACACCATTGAATAGTATCCCCACTCTCAAAAAATATTACTTTTAATTGAGCTTGCTACGATGTTCTGATACCGTTAAAGCCCGCCTCGTTTATCTCGCCCTTGGCGACGACGATCGCGCCATTGAACTACAGAAAGATAGCCAACTCCTAAACTTAATAGCCCTAGAATGCCTATGGCTACTAGAAACAGGGTATTTAGTAATTGATTTGTTTCCACAACTAGAATCCGTTACGACCCCAGACAACCATAGCGATCGACCAGGAAAATAAAGCTAAGATTGTTACCCAGCCTAAAGTTAAAATATCCATGCTTTGTATCTTCGTTTTGAAATATTATATTTAATTTGGCAACTATAAACCTTATCATACTTCTTAAGCGGTATTTTGTGGTGTGAAACCCCAGAATGTTTATTGGTATTAATAAAATTTTAGTTCAACCCAATCAGCGATCGCCTAGACCAAACAAATGTTCGACAATACGACGAGTTTCTAATCTAATACCGTCTACTTGAGTAGCGATAAACTCTCGATGTTCCCTGCCTTCAACAATATACTGCTCCATTCTTTCATCTAAACGGGCGATCGCAGCAGCGTTTCTTCTAGTTAGTTGTTCTGTTCTTTCGATATCTTCTCGGTTTTTCTGAGCTATTAATAAAGCAGCCTGGGCTGCTTGGGCTAAGTGGGCAATACTTTGTCTTTGTTCTATCACAGCCTGATTATTTTCAGCTATGGCTCGACTATTTTCAGCTATGGCTCGATTATTTTCAGCTATGGCTCGACTATTTTCAGCTATGGCTCGATTATTTTCAGTTATAGCTCGACTATTAGCCTCTACAAGAGCTTCGATTCTGTCCAGGCGATCGCTACTGTTTCCGTTACTACTTATCATTGATATACTTAACTTAAGTTTTAAACTTGGGGAAGCTTCTAGATTGGTTGTCGGGAGGCTTCCTTTTTAATTGTATTGTCTCACTTACAATCAGAAAAGCAGCGATCGCTTTTGATTTAGCAGTAATTTGACTAGGTTAGTTACTGATTTCCTGCTAATTTAGCACTCACTAGAGCGTTGAGAGAAATTCCAGCTTGAGTAGCTTCGATCGCTAAATTACGATGAACTCGTTTATCAAGCCGAACATTAAAACATCCGCTGTAATCTTTGCGAGAGGTCGCTATGGGTATTTCTTCTCCATCCTCTCGGTAATCTTCTTTTACCATTTCCCAGGCTATATAAAGCTCTTCTAGCACTTCTTCTGATGTGCTTCCATGAGCCGATACGTTGGGCAGTTCTACTAAATGAGCTATCCAATCTTGCTCATCATCTAGATAAAGATCGATCGTAAATCCATCCCAGTCATAATTTTTAGGTTTCTTGTCCATAAGTTTCTAAAAATTGTTTTACTTGATAATCCTTTGCCTTACTATTGTTGGGTTGTATCGAAAGTCTATATCCTTGCTTTGTAGTGTAATTACCACCCAAATTGTAAATTAATCTACAAGCGAACCTTGGTATCATCTATAAAACTGTTGAAAGTATCTTCACCTCTCTTACACAATGTTTAATTGGTTTCGCCGTAACGAAAAAGCACAGCAACCCCCTGAAACAAAACCTGCTGAAACAAAACCTGCTGAAATAAAACCTGCTGAAATAAAACCTGAAGTAACTACAGAAGCTGAAAAGTCGTCAGCAGAAGTAGCCGAACCAGATTATCTTGCTTTTGCCAAGGCTGCCTATAAAAACATTCAAGAGCGTAAAGGTGAAGTTCAACAGCTAGTCAAGCCAGTAGATGAGCCAGAAAAAGAACCTACATCAGAAGATATAGCAGAACCTGAACCAGAGAATGAACCAGAGACAGTAGAAGCTGATATCGATGAGCTAGATGTAGCAGAATCCGCCCCAGAATCTACAGAAGTTCTAGGAGAAGAAATCAAGGGTGTAGAGGAAGTTACCGAAACTATTGAAGAAGAAGCTGTTGAACCCCAAACTCCTCAACCAGCCGCTAATGTTCCTGCGTGGATGCAGAAGTCGCAGGGGTTAGCCAAGCTAAAAGAGACAGCCATTGAAACTCCGATCGCCGAAGTTGAAACAGCAGAAACAGAATTAGACGAAGATTTTATTTGGTCATCCCAAGTCCTGGCTAAAAGCGGTCGAACTGCTGAAAATATCTCAGAAGAGGAAATTAACTGGCTGACAAAACTGCGTCAGGGACTGGGAAAAACTCGCATTGGTTTAGTTAATCAGCTTAAGGCAATTGTTGGCAAAGGACCTCTTAATGATGATGCGGTCATGTCGATTGAGAGTCTTTTATTACAAGCGGATGTGGGAATTGAAGCTACTGATTACATCATTGAAACCCTGCAACGTAAATTAAAAGAAGAAGTTTTACCCCCAGATCGCGCGATCGCCTATCTAAAAACTATTCTCCAAGATATACTCGATAAACCTCTGCAAAATCAACCAAATAGCGACTTTGTACCAGAAAAAGATGAGTTTAATATCTGGCTCTTAACAGGGGTAAACGGCGCAGGTAAAACCACCACCATTGGTAAATTGGCAAACCTAGGTCAGAAGTCGGGCTATAGCTGTTTAATTGCTGCTGCGGATACTTTTCGAGCTGCTGCGGTACAGCAAGTTAAGGTCTGGGGAGAACGAACTAATACTCAAGTAATTGCTAACCCAGGGCAAAATACCGATCCTGCTTCGGTGGTCTTTGATGCGATCGCTGCTGCTCAAGCAAAAAATATTGAGCTGCTCTTAGTTGATACCGCTGGCAGGCTGCAAAATAAACAAAATCTGATGACGGAATTAACAAAAATCCGTCGAATTATTGATAAAAAAGCCCCAAACGCTAAAGTAGAATCTTTATTAGTTATCGATGCTACCCTAGGACAAAATGGTTTGCGCCAAGCTCAAGTATTCTCTGAAGCAGCAAATCTTAGTGGTGTGGTTTTAACTAAACTGGATGGTAGTGCTAGAGGTGGTGTGGCTCTAGCGATAACACAACAATTAAATTTACCAATCCGCTTTATTGGTGCAGGAGAGGGAATTGAGGATCTGCGACCATTTTCGAGCTATGAATTTGTCGAAGCTTTACTTAATGGTTAAATAATCTTAAACAACGCTCAAGTTTGTCTATTTTACTCAACTTAAGTATTTTTACGATAAGTTTATTGGCGTATTTGCTATTTAGAGTTATCATAAATCAACCTATATTTCAAGAGCGATTTATTTGAAATAGTGGTCATTAGATAATATAAAAGTTACTCTCTTATTATCTGATTGAATATTTTAGTATTACTGTATTCAAAACCTACTTTTGACTAATGAACTAAAAAAAATGTCTAAATTTGTAGAGGCAATGACTGTCGCATCTTCTCATAGCCATCCCTCTCAAGAAAACAATAGTGTTGGTGAGTCT
>JBDKJC010000198.1:0-6530 GCA_039796815.1 Cyanobacteriota bacterium
TCAGCTACAGTCCAAAAATACCATGACCGTTCATTGGCTTTCGGTGCGGGGTGGTGCAAGACATCTTAGAAAAGCAGCCGAAGCAGGAAAAAAACTGGAAATTGCGATCGCCCTAGGAGTCGATCCGATGATTATCATGGCAGCAGCCACACCTATTCCTGTAGATCTTTCAGAATGGCTGTTTGCTGGTTTATATGGAGGCAGTGGGGTCAAGCTGGCTAAATGTAAAACTATCGATCTCGAAGTTCCAGCCGACTCTGAGTTTGTCTTGGAAGGCACAATTACCCCAGGAGAAATGTTACCCGATGGCCCTTTTGGGGATCACATGGGCTACTACGGCGGGGTTGAAGATTCCCCTTTAGTTCGTTTCCACTGTCTGACCCATCGTAAAGACCCCATTTACCTCACTACTTTTAGCGGTCGTCCCCCCAAAGAAGAAGCGATGATGGCGATCGCGCTTAACCGTATTTATACCCCCATTCTGCGTCAGCAAGTTTCGGAAATTGTTGATTTCTTCCTGCCAATGGAGGCGCTGAGTTATAAGACGGCGATTATTGCGATCGATAAAGCGTACCCTGGACAGGCTAGAAGGGCTGCTCTGGCTTTTTGGAGTGCTTTACCCCAGTTTACCTACACCAAGTTTGTCATTGTCGTAGATAAAGATATCAATATCCGCGATCCCCGTCAGGTAGTTTGGGCAATTAGCTCTAAAGTCGATCCCTCCCGCGATGTCTTTATCTTGCCTGATACCCCTTTTGATACCCTAGATTTCGCCAGTGAAAAAATTGGTTTAGGTGGGCGCATGGGGATCGATGCCACGACTAAAATTCCTCCAGAAACCGATCATGAATGGGGCAAACCCCTCGAATCCGATAGTGATGTCGCCGATTTGGTTGACCGACGCTGGCAGGAATATGGATTAGGAGATATTGATTTAGCCGAAGTAGACGCTAATTTATTCGGCTACGATCTCAAATAAATTCAAATAAGCTAAAATAATTGCTCTCTCTGGTGTAGAGCTATGTAAAACAAATATCATCTTGCTCTCAACTAAAAGTTGGTATACTTCATCAAAAGTTTATGGTTGTGACAATAAATTTAGTGAAATAATAAGAGACCATTGTTGATATATAGTCAAATATACTTATCAGAGTATATACATAGCTTTAAAATCTCAATATTTTAAGTAACATCAATGAAAAATAAATACCTATCTCTTGCATTAGTTGGTTGTGCGATCGCATTTTCCGCCGCTCCCCTTAGAGCTGAAGAAAAAGCAACTTCTCAGTCTAGTAAATCTGTATTTGTTTGCGCTACTCAGGGCGATACACCCACCATGTTTGCTTACAAACCAGGCGAAGTAAATTTGACACCTGTGATGAGTTGGCCTGCTGAATATTTATTACCAGAACAGTCTGGAGCTGAAGTTTGCCAGCAAACCGCAGAAAAATTACAAAGTTCATATCAGCAGGAAAATGCTAAGTATTTGAAGGCTGAAACTACCAAAGACGCAAACCTAGTCTGTTTGGTGAATGATAAAGAGCAAAATTGCTTAAATGAGTCCAGTGAAAAGCTGTTTAGCGTTAACCCGAAATTTAATGCCAGTTGTGTTTTAGAAAACAAATCTCCGATTGATTGCCAGGTGTATAAAGTCAGAGGAGTATATAGTTTTAATGATGAACCATATCAACCACTTTGGTGGCCTTGGTAGTAGGTGTCGCTAACTAACTCAAACTAAGTGGCAATGTTAGATTACTTAATAGTCTTTCTAATCATTACCTAATGGTATATCGAGGGAAATCTATTAACACCAGTGTTTTCTTGCTTGGATGTCATCGATCTAACAAATGGTTATCAAAATAAAGCTGATAAAGCTATTTTATTTCCTGATGACCAACCCGTTGATTAGACATGAGTTATGAACATGTCTATATTTCTTATAAACTTACCTGATAGCTTACTTAGTGATAGCTTGCAAAGCGATGAAAGCTAAAAATTAACCAAGCAAAATTTGGTAAAATTCGCTTTTACATATAAATTACATATAGAAATATAGCAAAAGCACAGTGTTTTAGATGCCCCTCATTAGAAAATCCCTCATTTGCTCTTTTAAGATTGCTTTAATCAACATCGTTTTATTGACAACCAATAGTGTCGGTGTTGGAGCAGAATCAACTAAACCTTCCTCAACATCAAATCTCAAACAGCCAGAAAAAAGCGAGTTGAGCAAAACTCAGTGGCAGTTTATTGCCTCCCAGAAGTACAAAATCAATAATGGTAATGATGTTGCTGTTGAATCATCCGCAGATGGTATGCCCGCATTACGCCGTCGACCATCAGGAGGCAGAAGATTTGAACCCAAAAGAATACCGTTACAAGTTTCTAATCCCAAAAATACATATCAAGCTTCCCCTAGCATTACGATTATCAATCCATCAGCATATGGAGCATCTTGGGGCAATGCTGGAATCGGTCTTGGGTATCAAGAGCGAGCGAGGTTCACAGATGAAGCTGATGGGGTGCTTGGTCTAGGCTTTGGTTTGGGAAATGCTCAAAAAAATGTTGGCGTCCAACTGGGGGTTAGTCTAGTTGATGTCAGTTCACCTTTTAGTGATGGGTCAATTAACCTCAAGCTACATCGTCGTTTGCCTAAAGATTTTGCGATCGCTGTTGGCGTTCAAGGCTTAACTACTTGGGGAAACACGGATGGAGGATCTTCTGTGTTTGGCGTGACCACCAAAAGATTTAAATTGCGCCCAGATAGAACTAAACCTTTTAGTGAAGTGTATACAACCGTGGGCGTGGGGGGCGGTCAATTTCGCTCAGAGTCTAATATTAATGAAGGTAACGAAAATGTCGGAGTTTTTGGCAGTCTAGCAGTTAAGGTGATTCAACCAATCGGTTTGGTCGCTGAATGGAGTGGTCAAGACTTAACGATTGGAGTTCCCCTAGTTCCATTTAAAAAAATACCCCTAGTTATTGTTCCCTCGATCACCGATGTGACAGGTTCGGCGGGTGACGGAACAAGATTTGTTTTGGGTCTTGGATACAGTTTGTCCTTTTAAATAAAAAATCGTTAGTAAATAAATAGTGAGACTTTGATTATGAAATTATCTCAACTACCAGTAAAAATATTATTGTCATGTATCTGTGTTATATTCGCCACAGAATCAGCGCGTTCTCAATCAGGTAATATGTCTGATATTACGCAGCCTAGTCCTGATTCGATGATCAATCAGCCTGAGCTAGATCAAAACAACACAGTTGATAATTTGGGCGAGAATACTGCGGGAGATGTTGTTGAAGAAACTCCGGTGGACACTACTCAACCCAATAGTAATCAACCCAACAGTAATCAACCCAACAGTGAAATAGAAACTGCTAGTCCAGAAACTACTAATACTATTAATACTCAATCTGAAATTGTTGAAAGCGAACCAGTGGTTATACAAGAAACTGCTGAAGTTGAGAACCCGCCTCAGTCTGATGAAATAGTCAAAAAATTGCTTGACGAAGCTGACCAGAGAGATATTAAAAAAGCTGAGGAACCGAAGGAAGAAAAGGTAGCAGAGAAAGAAAGTTCAGAACCAGCAGCTGAACAGATAGATCGCGTAGCATATGAAACTCAATTTCAAGAAGCACCTGGCGATGTAGCCGTTTTCATGCAGGAAGAACTTCAACTAAATCAATTAATTGGTTCTACGGGAATGGAAATTTATGGCTCTGTACCTTCAGTTAAGGATATTTCTCTTAGATTAGCCCAGTTAGCGAAACAAACGGGCAAAAGACCAGCTTTTATCAATATCTCTCTTCAAGAGAATCAGCTAGAGTCCTTTGTCGTTTTACCCGAGCAGGTACAGGCTAATGCCAAAACTTCATTGGTAGCATCGTCTAAGTTAAATGGTGTTGATGCGCCAGCCGCTTCTAAAGCTTCGTTGATACGTAAGACAGTTAAGAACACCTCTCGTGAAGCTATTCTTGCCAAGGCAACAGAATTTCGTGCTGAAGTTGGTGATGTGCGGAAACTCAATCTGAATGAATACAAAAAGTCCTCACAAGAGCTATACAATGTCCTAATTAAACCCATAGAAGCAGAGCTAGAAGCTAATAACATTGATGTTTTAGTGTTTTCGATGGATTCAGGGTTGCGTTTATTGCCCGTGGCTGCACTTTATGATGGGCAACAATTCTTGGTTGAAAAGTATGCGATGGGAATTGTCCCTAGTTTTGGCTTAACCGATACTCGTTACGTCAGTCCCGATGAAGCTTCTATTCTGGCAATGGGGGCATCAGAATTCGAGGAGCAAGCCAATTTGCCAACCATGCCCATTGAACTGCAAACGGTTGTGAGTAATCCCCGTCGTGGAGAGTCATTTCTGAATCAACAGTTTACAATTCCCAATTTTGTAGCTCAAAACAGTCGCCAAACACCATTTTCAATTATTCATTTGGGTACTCATGCTGAATTTAAAGCAGGTGATTTAGGCGATTCTTACATCCAGTTTTATGATGAACAGCTAAAAATACCTCAGCTACAGCAATTATCAGACCAACTTGGTTGGAATAGTGATGATACGCCGATTGAACTAATGGTTTTAAGTGCTTGCGAAACTGCTTTGGGAGACCAAAATGCCGAGTTGGGTTTTGCGGGATTAGCGGTACAGGCAGGGGTTAAATCTGCATTAGCTAGTCTTTGGTATGTGAGTGATTTGGGAACTTTGGCCATGATGGGTGAATTTTACGATCAGCTAGATAGTACTTTGAACAAAGCAGAGGCTTTGCGTCAAACTCAGTTGGCAATGCTGCGAGGCAATGTCAAGATTGATAGCAAGCAGGTTAAGTTATCCAATGGTAAAGATTTGGCTTTGCCAGCAGATTTTCCAGAAGGCACTTTAACTCTCAATCATCCTTATTTCTGGTCATCTTTTACTATGATTGGCAACTGGAATTAGTCTCAAGCCGAAAATCATTACCCTTGAATAAATGGGTCTAAAGCCCCGTCATAAATGACGATTAGGTTAAGGGGTAAAGGTTAAGGGGTAAGGGATGGAGTTAATCCTCAAGGATATACTTCTTGATTAACTACGTGGTCGATCGATCCCCCTTTTCACCAAACTAAGAGGTGCAAGCCCTTTTTTCCTTTAACCATTTCTCACTCCTACTAAGTCTCCAGTTATTTTTCTAGGCGTACTACGTACCACTGTAAGTACTGATCTGCACTAATATCTAACTCAAAATAGTTATCAAGTAAGTGTTGAGCCTGTAATTCTGGTGATTCAAACTTTTCTAACTCTTTAGGAATAATTACTTCTGGTTGCTGTAACAGATGAGCTAGCTTAGTTTTCAGTTCGGCTGAATTCATAAATTGTTCAGCCCGATCTGATTCGAGGACAACATAACCGTCCTCCTGATACATAATCGGATCTGGCATAGTCAAAAATAGTCAAAAAGGGACTAAAAGTTAATTAATTAATAATTACTGTAAAACTAATTGAATTTAGAAGCTAGTTGCAAACTAGAGATTCTTAATCGTGATGGCAACAAGTCTCAACCCGCTGCTCAACCTTAAATATGAACCCATGATGGAAAACTTGGGTGATGACTACTACGATATTGTTGCTGCTGCGGATTTTCCTAGCCATTTTCTCCGTTATCGTAGCGATCGCCTGTTACCTTTATTGGGATTAAAACCAGAGTTAGTGACAGACGGCGACTTTATTGCTGCTTTTGGTCAATTTAGCGGAGTTAGACCTTTTTTGGCTCTACGTTATCATGGTTATCAATTTGGTGCTTATAATCCCTTTCTGGGGGATGGTAGGGGCTTTTTATACGGTCAGGTTCGTGGTGTAGATGGTAATTTATATGATTTAGGGACTAAGGGATCGGGGAGAACGCCTTATTCTCGGAGTGCTGATGGTCGGTTAACTCTCAAAGGCGGTGTTCGGGAAGTGTTAGCAGGAGAGGCACTACATCAGCTAGGAGTAAATACTTCTCGTTGTTTAAGCTTAATTGAGACAGGGGAAGCTCTTTGGAGGGGAGATGAACCGTCACCGACTCGTTCTTCAGTAATGGTGCGTCTGAGTAAGTCCCATATTCGTTTTGGCACTTTAGAAAGACTACACTATCTGCAACGTCGCGATCTGATTAGTAAATTATTAGATAGTGCGATCGCACTCTATTATCCTGATGTTCCTGATGATGAGGATAAATATAATCAGTTTTACGCTCAGTTAGTTATCAGGGTGGCGCAGTTGGCAGCACAATGGATGGCGGCAGGCTTTTGCCATGGTGTTCTCAATACCGATAATATGTCGATCGCTGGGGAGAGTTTTGATTATGGCCCCTATGCTTTTATTCCTACCTATGACGCTCGATTTACCGCTGCTTACTTTGACTACGGTGGGCGCTATAGCTATGGTAATCAACCCTATATTTGTCGGTTTAATTTAGAGTTGCTACAAAAACCCCTGGCAATGATTACCGAACAATCGAGTTTGGAAATCGGCTTGGCGCAGTTTGATGACTACTAT
>JBDKJC010000199.1:0-6504 GCA_039796815.1 Cyanobacteriota bacterium
TATATGGTAGACAAATATCTTTATTTTCTGATTCGTAAAATCGCTCAGCATCTTTGGTCGATCCACTGTTTAGCTTGACGAACAGCATCCATAGTTGTCATTGCACAAGGAACAGCCACAGCACAACCTTGGTCATGATTAACCCATGCAGCATAGATACAATGTCCTTCATCTAATTCATCGCGGTCTATTTCTACTTTGCAGTCACGATAAGCAAAAGAAAGAACAATCTGAGGATAATTTGGCTTCATAATAGTTTTTACTCAACAAATGATCTTGAGGTTACGAGTAAAGGAGATCGATTTTAACGACTCGACAAAGTTTTTTTGGTATTGTTTCTAGTCACGACAACAATCCAAATTTCCTGCCATCGATCGATGATTATTTGCCTCATTTTATTGGATTGCCATTGAGGAATACTGCGAGTTTGAGAGTTTTTAGGTTGAGTCATGAACTTAATTTTTCAATCTAAATCTAGGAACAGCGGATACGTGGGATCAGATTGGGTTTGATATCCGCTGAAGGTTAATTTGTGCTTACGCAGCAGCTAAATTTTTAGCCACAAAATCCCAGTTGACTAATTTACCGAGAAAATCATCTATATAAGCAGGGCGTTTATTTTGGTAATCGAGATAATAAGCGTGTTCCCAAACATCCATCGTTAATAAAGGAACTTGGTTGCTCGTTAAAGGATTATCAGCATTTAGGGTTTTAGTAACTTTCAGGGTGTTCCCGTCCAACACTAACCAAGCCCAACCACTACCAAATTGAGTAGCTCCAGCATTTTTAAAAGCTTCGACAAATTGCTCGAAACTACCAAAGTCAGCCTCAATTTTTTGTGCCAATTCTCCCGTAGGAGTACCGCCACCATTAGGTTTCATACAATGCCAATAAAAAGTATGATTCCAAGCTTGAGCAGCATTATTAAATAATCCAGCTTGACTAGCATCACCAACGATCGCTTTAATGACTTCATCAAGCGACTTGCTATCTAAGTCTGTTCCCTTAACGGCATCATTGTATTTACTGACATAAGCAGCATGATGTTTGTCGTGGTGAAATTCTAAAGTGCTTTGAGAAATTGCTGGTTCTAAAGCAGTGTAATCATAAGGAAGAGATGGTAATTCATAAGCCATGGTTGTTTGTTCTCCTCTCGCTATCAAAAATATTTGGACAAAACACAGGAATACTACCGTCTGCTATGGTCGTGATCACTAGCAAATAACGGTTGTTGAGCCTATTCCTAGCTTTATTGCTGATAGTAACGTAGTTTTGATCGAGAAAAAATACTTATCCCCTGGAGGGGGAATAGACCTATTTGAGCGTCGACGAATTGAGACTAACCCTTAGTGGTCTGTCAATTAATTAATGAGTCCTAAAGAACTTCTAAAGGAAGACGCGAAGCTACTTACTTTAAGGCATATAGCTCCGCGACGCAAATAATCAGTAATCAGTAATTAGTAATAATTACCTACTATTTTCTTGCAGTAGCAACTTGCTGCTTTTTCTCTGTTCTACGTCTTGGTATTTCGTAAGAGTAGAAATCATAAGCTAGTTTAGTCTGGGGGAAAATTGCTCTTGCCTCTTGCTTAAGGTCATTAAGCTGGATGGGGTTGCCTGGGGCATAACGAGGGCTAAAATGAGTCATGATTAACTGTTTAACTCCAGCTAATAAAGCTACCTGTGCTGCCATCGTAGTTGTGGAGTGCATTTTTTCAAACGCCATCTGTGCATCCTGATGGGCAAAAGTTGCCTCATGAATCAAAACATCTGCATCCTGCGCTAATTCTACTGCCGCCTCACAAAATACCGTATCAGTACAATAAACAAACTTACGTCCCACCTCTGGTTGACCACATAAATCTTGCCCGTTAATTTTTCGACCATCTTCTAAGGTAACTACTTGTCCTTGTTTTAACTTGCCGTAAACTGGGCCAGGAGGGATGCCTAATGCCTTAGCTTTTTCTAGGTTAAACATTCCAGGACGATCTTTTTCGACTACGCGATAGCCATGAGCAGGAATGCGATGCTTTAATAACTGACAGCTAACGCTAAATTCATTATCTTCATAAAGCAAGCCTGTTTTAACCGTATGAATTTTTAGGCGATCGCCAAAATTCATATAGGAATACTTAGCAGTAGCCTGAAGATACTCTTTCAATCCTTCAGGGCCATAAATATCAATTGGTTGACCAGTACCAGCCAAGCCGCAGCTAGCAATTAAACCCATCAAGCCAAAGGTATGATCGCCATGCATATGCGTGACAAAGATGCGTCGAATCTGAGAGCTTTTTAGGTCACTACGCTGAAGCTGATGTTGTGTTCCTTCTCCACAGTCAAACAGCCACACCTCAGCACGTTGAGGCAGACGCAGAGCTACACTTGAGACATTTCGCGATCGCGTTGGCACTCCAGAACTAGTACCTAAAAAAGTTATTTCCACACCAGTTTGCACAATGAACAATGAACCATCATCTTAGCAACAAGTATGTCCCTTAAGGACAAATACTCTTCATCCCTATCAACGATCATGATTATGTTACAAAATTGTAATAAATGAATTACCTAGAACGGTTTTTTTATGAATTTTTTCTAGCAATTAATTTTAAACGATGTCAAGATAAAAGAATATTTAATTGTGTCTCCAGTTTTGTTCAATTGACCTAAGTAAAAACTCGCGGTTTTGGCAGTAGAGCTATTTAATTAGCTATCAGTTTTAAGGCGAAGTTAACTTACTCATAGACTGTAAAAAAAACTAAGTCGCAATTTTTGGTGTGAATGAGGATTGAGGGTAATGTTAAGGAATCGCAGCATATTCTATAAAGCAGTAACTATGATTGGTGCTGTGTTGTTATTAGTAAATGGCAAGGTTATTGCTGAACCTATGAGCGCAGATAATCGCTTTAATCAGCTAGATAATAATTATCTGAGAATAATAGATCCGCAAGCAAAGTTTGTGGATAATTTTATTGATGATTTAAAGCAGACTAACTTACCAAAAAATATCAAGCAAAAAAGTTTTCTGAGCCAGCGCAATAGTATTGAGCAATTTTCAGATATTCAGCCAACAGATTGGTCATATCAAGCTTTGCAAAATTTAATCGCGCGCTATGGCTGTATTAGTGGCTTTAGCGATCGCTCTTCCCTACGTACTTTTCGCGGGCAGCAAACCATTTCTCGTGCTGAATTTGCTGCTGGTCTGAACTCTTGTTTAAATAAGATTGAAAAAATAATTGCTCAGACCAAAAATGTACCTCAAGTAGATATAGATACAGTCTTGCGCTTGATGCAGGAGTTTCAGTCAGAATTAGCGATCCTTCAAGGCAGAACAGACGGTTCTCAGGCACGGTTACTAGATTTGGAAGCGACACAGTTTACTACCACCAGCAAACTACAGGGAGAAGCAATTTTTGGCTTAGGTAGTGTTATAGCTGAAGATGACAATCGCACCAGTACAGTTTTAGGCAGTCGCTTAAGGTTAGATTTTAAGACTAGTTTTCAGGGGGATGATTTATTATTTACCAGGTTATCCCAAAGTGATTTTGCGGGTTTTGCGTCGGAAATTGATACTTTCCAAGGCGACCTGGCTTTTGCCGAACCTGATAGTTCAGATGGTTCTAATGTACGTCTAGATACTTTATATTATTCTTTCAATGTAGGCGATCGCTTGGGTTTGATTATCGGTGCAGCAGGTCTAGATGCTGATGATATTGCCCCGACGATTAACTTTTTAGATGGCGATGGCGGTTCAGGTGCAGTTTCTCGTTTTGGCACCAGAAATCCCCTTTACTATCCACCATCAGACGCTGGATTAGGTGTTAATTATCGTCCGACTGAACAAGTTAAAATTGATGCGGGTTATCTTGCCTCCTCTGCTAATGAGTCAACCTCTGGTAACGGTTTATTTAATGGACCCTACAGTGCTTTAGGACAAATTACCCTAGAACCCTCTCAAAGCCTTAGTCTAGCTGCTACTTATATTCATAGCTACAACCAAAGTGATACGAAAACAGGCACTAGTCAATCTAATCTGCGATCGCAAACAGCAGCATTGTTCGGTACAGAAGTTCCCACAGTTAGTAATTCTTACGGCTTAGAATTGTCTTGGGCAATTAGCGATCGCATCATTATTGGCGGCTGGGGTGGCTTGAGTAAAGTCAGAAACCTTAGTACCTTAAACCAACAGCTTGACCGTGGTACGCAAAACATCTGGAATTGGGCGGCAACTGTGGCAATACCAGACTTGGGTAAAGAAGGTAGCCTTGCAGGTCTTGTGTTTGGCAGCGAACCTCAAGTGACCAATTCTACCAGCGAAAATCTGCCAGAAGATAGTAGCTCATTGCATTTAGAAGCTTTCTATCAATATCAGGTAAACAACAATATTGCCATTACCCCTGGAGTAATTTGGATTACCAAACCAGATAGCAATACTTTCAATACTGATGACTTGGTAATTGGCACTGTTAGAACTACTTTTAGCTTTTAGCTTTTAGCTTTTAGCTCTTTGATTTAACATCAAGTTCGGATAATTGATTGAAAAAAAACTTATTACTTATTACTCATTACTTATTACTTGGCTTACCTTTAATTTAAGTATTCAACCGAACTTGATATAACATGCCTCTCTATTTTTCTCTGGCAGAACTCGAGACAATTCTCCAAGACAATCTGTTAAAAACTACTAATGCGGATTTAAACGTATCTGTACTCGGCATTACAACGGACACGCGCATCATTAAACCTCAAGAACTGTTTGTCGCTCTAGTAGGGGAAAACTTTGATGGACACAGCTTTATTGAACAAGCAGTAGATAAAGGTGCGATCGCCCTAATTGTCAATCGTCAAATTGAATCTCTAACTGTTCCCCAATTTATTGTTAGAGACACCCTCAAGGCATATCAGCAAATTGCTCAATGGTGGCGCGATCGCTTTAACATTCCTGTCATTGGTGTTACGGGTTCAGTGGGAAAAACTAGTACAAAAGAATTAATTTCTGCTGTGTTAGGCACTAAGGGAAAAGTACTCAAAACTGAAGCTAACTTTAATAATGAAATTGGAGTCCCCAAAACTCTTCTGCAAATTACCTCAGAACATAGTTATGCCGTAATCGAAATGGCAATGCGCGGCTTAGGAGAAATCGCCCTGTTAACTGATATTGCCCGCCCGACAATTGGCGTAATTACCAACGTGGGAACTGCTCATATTGGTCGTTTAGGCTCAAAAGAAGCGATCGCTCAAGCTAAATGCGAACTTTTGGCAAAGATGCCTGAAACTAGTACAGCTATTTTAAACTACGATAATTCTCTTTTGATGGAAACCGCCAAAACAGTGTGGCAAGGCAATACCATTACCTATGGTTTAACGGGGGGCGATGTTCACGGAACAATTAACGGCAATAATCTAACAGTTGCCGAGCAAGATTTACCCTTACCCCTGCCAGGAGAACATAACGCCAGTAATTATCTAGCAGCAATAGCGATCGCTCAAATCTTAAATATCGATTTTGCACCTTTATTATCTGGGTTACAGGTTCAGTTACCTAAAGGGCGATCGCGCCGTTATGAGCTACCTAATGATGTCGTAGTTCTCGATGAAACCTATAATGCTGGTTTAGAATCGATGCTGGCTGCGGTACAGATGCTCAAAGCAACTCCTGGCACTAGACATATTGCGGTACTGGGTACGATGAAAGAATTAGGCGAACATTCCCCCGAGTTACATCGTCAAGTAGGTAAAAAAGCTCAAGAATTAAACTTAGATCTGTTGATGGTATTAGCAGATGAAGTAGTAACTACAGAAATAATTCAGGGTGCACCCCGAATCAAAACCGAATGTTTTAGCGATCGCGCAACTCTTACCAGTAAGTTAAAACAAGTTATCCGCCCAGGCGATCGCATTTTGTGTAAAGCTTCTAATTCTGTTGGCTTAAATAAAGTTGTTGAGGAATTAATTAAAATCTAATTTTTTAGGGGCTAACGGTAATTTTGTATGACGCTAGCCCCTACGGGATATTTAACCGAAATTAGGCTGATGACGAATTAAATTCAAAAATTCTTCGCGAGTCTTCTGCTCATCTTGAAAAACACCAATCATCGCGCTAGTAACCGTCCAAGAGCCAGGTTTTTGTACTCCCCGCATCGACATACACATATGGGAAGCTTCCATCACCACGGCGACTCCTTGTGGCTCCAAAATTTCTTGAACTGCTTCGGCGATTTGACGAGTGAGACGTTCCTGTACTTGAAGACGACGGGCGTACATTTCGACAATGCGAGCCAATTTACTCAACCCAACAACTTTTTGATTGGGAATATATGCCACATGCGCTCTACCCATAAACGGTAACATATGATGTTCGCAGAGACTAAAGAAATTGATATCTCTGACCAACACCATTTCATTGTGTCCTTCATCAAAAATCGCGCCATTAACTAAATCATCTAAGGATTGATTGTAGCCACTCGTCAAAAACTCCATGGCTTCGGCAACTCTTTTAGGAGTTTT
>JBDKJC010000200.1:0-6483 GCA_039796815.1 Cyanobacteriota bacterium
GAGGCGATCGCAAAACACAATAAATTTTTCTCTTAGTTGGTAGAGGAATTGGTCCAACGGCAGAAGCGTTAGTTCTATTTGCCGTATCAACTATTTTGTCACAAGAAGTATCTAGTAAGCGCTGGTCGAAGGCTTTCAGGCGAATGCGTATTTTCTGTTGCTGGATCGTTGCCATGATTGATTGTCGAGGTACAGGTATGGAATGAAATGTTAGCTCAAGGCTGGTAGAAAATGCTATCTACCAATTTATTATTGTCTCACAAAAGCTACGAGAGAAGAGCATGTTAGGGATTTAGCTAGCTACATGACTAGTACTAACAAAATCTCCTCCCGTAAGTTTGGGTTGATTTCGTTCTATTTAGGTTGTTCCTAAGACTACTTAATAATCTTGGAAACTACACCAGCACCAATAGTGCGACCACCTTCACGAATTGCAAACCGCATTCCTTGTTCGATGGCGATAGGGTTGATTAGCTCCACACTCATTTTAATGCGATCGCCAGGCATGACCATTTCTACTGCGCTGCCATCATCAGAGGTGTAGTCAGTGATCGTACCAGTTACGTCAGTAGTACGAACATAGAACTGAGGACGGTAGTTTTTGAAGAAAGGAGTATGACGACCACCTTCTTCTTTAGTTAGAACATATACTTCGCCTTCAAACTCGGTATGAGGAGTGATTGAACCAGGTTTAGCCAAAACCATACCGCGTTCGATATCTTCTTTAGCAATACCACGGAGCAATACACCAACATTGTCTCCAGCCATACCTTGATCCAAAGTTTTTTGGAACATTTCTACACCAGTGACAGCAGCAGTGCGAGTATCTCTGATCCCAATAATGGCGATCGTCTCGCCAACTTTTACCACACCACGCTCAATACGTCCAGTTGCCACAGTACCACGACCAGTAATGGAGAACACATCTTCTACCGCCATCAAGAAAGGCTTATCGATTTCGCGTTCTGGAGTTGGGATATAACTATCAACCTGTTCCATTAAAGCGTGAATTTTATCAACCCACTTGTCTTCTCCTTTTTTAATCGCTGGGTTAGCAGCCAAAGCTTCAACTGCTTTTAAAGCCGAACCAGAGACGATTGGAATCTCGTCACCAGGGAAATCATATTCGCTCAATAGCTCACGAATTTCCAGCTCAACCAATTCAAGTAGCTCTTCATCATCTACTTGGTCTTCTTTATTCATGAAAACTACCAAACTAGGAACACCAACTTGTTTAGCTAATAGAATGTGTTCGCGAGTTTGAGGCATAGGGCCATCAGCAGCAGATACTACCAAAATACCGCCATCCATTTGAGCAGCACCAGTAATCATGTTTTTGACATAATCAGCGTGTCCAGGACAGTCTACGTGAGCATAGTGACGATTTTCAGTTTCGTACTCAACGTGAGCAGTATTAATCGTGATTCCACGAGCTTTTTCTTCAGGAGCAGCATCAATATCTTCGTAGTTTCTGGCTTTAGCACTACCCATAGCAGCCAAAGCTAAAGTAATAGCTGCTGTTAAAGTAGTTTTACCATGGTCTACGTGACCTACAGTACCAATATTAGCGTGGTCTTTATTACGTTCAAACTTTGCGCGTGCCATTAATTTATTTTTTCCTTATTTAAACAAAAGTGTTCCCTTTATTTTTGGCGATAATTGCCTCAGCTTCGTTCTGAGGAACATCGCTATATTCGCTGAACTCCATGGAGAAGATACCTCGTCCTTGGGTTTTAGAACGGATATCTGTAGCATAACCAAACATTTTTGCTAAAGGAACTTGAGCGTCAACTTTAGCTATGCCACTGTCAGAATTCATGCCTTCAATGTTGCCTCGACGTGAGTTTAAATCACCAATAATGTCCCCCAAATAATCTTCGGGAACTTCGACTTCAACTTTCATCATCGGCTCTAACACAACAGGAGCAGCCTGATTGACTGCTTCCCTAACTGCCATAGAGCCAGCTACTTTGAAAGCCATCTCGTTAGAGTCTACATCGTGGTACGAACCATCAACTAATGTCACCTTGATATCTATCAAAGGGTATCCTGACAAGATACCAGATTCGCAGGTTTGTTTCACCCCTTGCTCAATCGGCGGAATAAATTCCTTGGGAATTGTGCCACCCACAATTTTTGAAATAAACTCAAACCCAGAACCAGGCTCAGCGGGTTCTACTTCTAAGACGGCATGACCATATTGACCTTTTCCGCCACTTTGCTTGATGTATTTGCCGACTCCTTTGCCCTGGCGACGAATCGTTTCTCGATACGCGACTTGAGGTTTCCCTACTGTAGCTTCAACGTTAAACTCTCTCAACATACGGTCTACAAGGATTTCTAGATGAAGTTCTCCCATTCCCGCAATTACAGTCTGATTAGTTTCAGGATTGATGCTCACGCGAAACGTAGGATCTTCGTCGGAAAGAGTTTGCAGAGCTTTTGAGAGCTTATCTACATCACTTTGGGTCTGAGGTTCGACTGCCACAGAAATTACAGGCTCGGGAACATATAGAGATTCTAAAATAATTGGATTTTTATCATCGCATAAAGTGTCCCCAGTAGTTGCCAGCTTAAGACCAACTATTGCCCCCAAATCTCCTGCCCTCAATTCATCAACTTCAATGCGTTCATTGGACTTTAACACTACTAAACGAGAAATTCGTTCTTTCTTTTGCTTGGTCGAATTGTAAACGTAAGTTCCCTTCGCTAAGACTCCCGAGTATACTCGAATAAAAGTTAAACGACCAAATTTATCACTAGCAATTTTAAAGGCTAGTGCGGCAAAAGGCTCATTATCATCAGAATGTCTAACGGCTTCCTCACCATTAGGCAGCTCCCCAATAATCGCTGGGACTTCTGGAGGGGCAGGTAAATAATCTACTACCGCATCTAATAGATCTTGCACTCCTTTATTTTTAAATGCCGAGCCACATAACATTGGCATAATTAACCCGTCAATAGTTCCCTGGCGAATTGCTGCCTTAATTTCGGCTTCGCTAAACTCTTCTTCCATCATGAACTTCTCGAGCAGTGCTTCGTTTGTTTCTGCCAGGGACTCAATTAATTTCGCTCTGTATTCTTGGGCTTGAGCTTGAAGCTGTTCGGGAATATCAGTTTCCTCAATTTCTTTACCAAGATCATCTTGATAAACGATCGCTTTCATCCGCACCAGATCGATAATCCCTGCAAATTCGGCTTCGTTACCAATCGGAATCTGAATTGGCACGGCGTTTGCCTGAAGGCGATCTCTAATTTGCTCGTGAACCTTGAAAAAGTTGGCTCCCGTGCGATCCATTTTATTGACGAAGGCGAGTCTTGGCACATTGTACCTATTTGCCTGTCGCCATACGGTTTCCGACTGAGGTTGTACACCACCAACAGAGCAAAAAACAGCAATTACCCCATCCAGAACCCGCATCGATCGCTCTACCTCGATTGTGAAGTCTACGTGTCCTGGAGTGTCAATAATATTGATTTTGTGGTCTTTCCAGCTAGTACTGATGGCAGCGGCAGTTATGGTAATTCCTCTCTCCTGCTCCTGCTGCATCCAATCCATTGTAGCAGCACCATCATGAACCTCGCCCATTTTATAGGCAATGCCCGTATAGAAAAGAATTCGTTCTGTTGTTGTTGTTTTGCCCGCATCTATATGAGCTGCAATACCAATATTTCGTACGCGCTCAAGAGGGATGTTACGTACCACAAATACCTCCTTGCATCTTGCAGGATGAAACCGCTAAATAAGTATTAATATTTAGCGCCATTTATAATTGTATACTTTTATCAAATAATTAAGGTAGCAGTATCAAAATATTACTGCCTAAAATGTTTTATCTTAACTAATTTTCTCACTACTTTTAAGCAGAGTGGACTTTTAATCAACTCGGCAACACAATCACTAAAATGTACAGCTTAGATTTTAACAAAATTTGAATGGGAATAAATCCTGCTGATGACTAAAAAATCCTCTAGCTAAATAACTAATGAAATTAGACATCAGCGTCTTGAGAACTAGAGGAAAGCTGGTCCTACTAATTAATATTTAAGAGACTTAATAGCGATAGTGAGCAAAGGCTTTGTTTGCTTCGGCCATCCGATGAGTCTCATCTCTTTTTTTCATAGCGCCACCTGTTTCATTAGCAGCATCCATAATTTCGCTGGCAAGCTTAGTTGCCATAGTACGTCCACCTCTGGAGCGGGCAAATTGAATCAACCAGCGTAAAGCTAAAGTTGTTCCTCTGCCTTGTCTAACCTCCATAGGTACTTGATAAGTTGCTCCTCCAACTCGACGTGCCTTGACTTCGACTAAGGGAGTGAGATTTTTGATAGCTTGCTCAAACACTTCAATTGGTGCATTTCCAGTTCTTTCACCAATGATTTCCATGGCATCATAAATAATCCGTGCTGCCAAAGACTGTTTGCCACTGCGCATGATTCTTCTAATTGTCATGCTGAGTAGGCGACTGTTGTACACGGGATCGGGGGGGACGGGGCGTTTTTTATTGCTAGAACGACGAGACATTTGCTTGTTACTTTAAGTTAGAGAATATATAAATATGAATTAATTGCTTTGGAGTATCGATCGCGCCTCAATCATTAGAAGCGATCGCTCTTGGCAATCAATCAAAAACAGAATTATCTGTTGGCAAAATCTAATCTAATGAAGTTAGTTAGTTTTGTTAGGAGAATGCTGATTAATTACAATCATGACTGTTACTGCTTGAAGCTCTCATCATCGGCTTACTATCTAAAAACACCATACTTTGTTAACTGCAACTCTTAAAAATATGAATGTATCCTAGTTATTTAACTTCAGCAGTGGGAAATTGAGTTAGCTTATCACTTAGACTTAGGACGTTTAGTACCGTACTTGGAACGACTTTGAGATCTATCCTTTACTCCAGTTGTATCCAAAGTACCGCGAACTATATGATATCTAACCCCTGGAAGATCTTTTACACGACCTCCTCGAATGAGAACTACGGAGTGTTCCTGCAAGTTGTGTCCAATTCCAGGAATATAGGCTGTGACTTCAAATCCCGAAGTCAAGCGCACCCTAGCCACCTTTCTCAAAGCTGAGTTGGGCTTTTTAGGGGTGGTAGTATAAACTCTAGTACATACTCCTCGGCGTTGAGGGCATTCTTTGAGAGCAGGAGATTTGGTTTTTTTCTGGGCTTTCGATCTTTCGCTACGGATGAGCTGCTGAATAGTGGGCATGAGTTATTGGCTGGTGTAATTTTTAGTCTCCTGAATTGCTTAATGTCAAAAAGATATAGCACAATAGCAGACAAACTCTGATTATAGATTAATTTCAGCTCGTGCGTCAATTTTTAGCGACGATCGCTTGTCACTAGTGATTATTTTCCGCGTAAACAAATACAGGCACTCTTTTATAAGCTGGTGTACCAGAATGTTTATCGATTTTAGCTTGAAAAATGGCATTAACTTCAGGGTAAAACATCATTGCTGCTCCCTGGCGAATCTGACCAAAAATCACTTCCACATCTGTTAATTTACCCGCATCACCCTGTACTGTAACCCGTTGATGTTCCGAGAATTTGCCTGCTTCTCCATCTTGGCAATTAATTAAAATGCAATTGCGGTGGGACATTCCCCGATAGTAATCTCCAGCTTGGTAAACTACAGTATTATGCTGAGCATAACTTCTTCCTGTACCCAAAATTAAAATAATTCCTGGGGTGGATTCGGCTACACCAAAATCTGTCTTACTGGGTAGATTTAATTTGGGTAAAGTCGTTACGAACATTTGCGCTTTACCTGTCGAGGTCGGAAATTGAGGTCGATGAAAAATCCGCCCCGCAATCGTAAATTCTTCTTGAGTGCGATCGATATCGCCAATTTTTTCGTATCCAGGAATTGTCTTGGCAATTAGTTGGCGGATATATTTTGGCTCTTGAAGTTGTCGCCAATTGACAGGATGTTCTCCTAAAACTCGCTGGGCAATTTGAGTAATCAATTCCACCTCGGAAATCAAATTTCCCTTGCGCAGGTGGGTTTTCCCTGGCTCATTGAGACGGACAAAATTATTCCCCGATTCTGTAGTTGTTTTGTGAGGATTTTCAAACCGCGTAAATACAGGTAAAATGAGCGTATTCTGTTGTGCCAAACCGTGAAAATGCCCTAGATTAGGTTTCGTTGCGACATAAAAAATGGTTTCAATTTGTTTTAAAGCGCGTTGTACTTGTTTTAAATCTGGGTTGGCTGCGTAGAGATTTCCTCCTAGACAAAACAAGGTGTCGACATCTGTTCGCTCCGCAGCTGTAATTAATGCCCTGGTATCATATCCACCAACTCTACTTAGGGGACGTTTAAAAAGTTGCTCTAAAGCTTGCTGAATTTCTTGTTTGAGGTTTACAGTCACTCCCATCGAACCAAATCCCTGAACATTAGAATGTCCGCGAATTGGCATAGTTCCCGCTCCTGGTTTGCCCACATTTCCCGTTAATAAGGCGGTATTGG
>JBDKJC010000201.1:0-6477 GCA_039796815.1 Cyanobacteriota bacterium
TAACTAAAGTTAACTTACTTATTAGAGACTGTTTGTAAAAAAATCGCTTAACACTTGAGTTTTTTCACCCTAGTGTTAAGCGATCGCCATTAATAAAGGATTAGCATACACCTACGGATATACCCTTTAGGGTCGCGTCAAAGCTGACAGCTTTTTAGGATAATCAGTAGCAAGTTCCATGGGTGGCGAGGGTGTTACCATGTTCATCAACAATAATCGTGCGATCGCCTTCATTTAATTCAGGAAATTCTAAAGACTGTAGTTGTTTGAGCAGTACTTCTTCAGGTATGCTATGACGGCGTTGACGATTGCGTTCGAGATAAATGGTCTCAGGACAATGAAAGATGACTAAAGTTATTAGTGCGCCGTATTGACGACTAAGACTAACGATCTGCTGTCTAAAATCATATTTCAAGCTGGTGGCATCCCAGACAATTTTGCTTTGGCTACGTAACAGAGTTCTTAGCTGTTCTTTGGCTACCCGAACTATTTTGCTATTTTGCGATTGATCGCTACGAGAACTGGCGATTTTACTTCTCAAAGTATCGAGGGAGATAACTGTATGATCGGCAAGATGATTCTCGATCCAAGTACTTTTTCCCGAGCCGCTAACGCCAAAAGTTATAACCACCTGGGGAAAAGCATCTCGATCAGAATGAGAACGAGCTAGCTCTGATACTAGAGTACAAATCTGGTCAGTTTCATAACGAGCGATCGCTTGAGCGAAAACTAAATTGCGAGTATCTTGATTCCAGTCGGCTAATTCACAGTTAAAATATGCTCGCCAAGGCTGATATTCTGCCCCAAAAGCTTGCCAGGCTCGATATTTCTGAGCCAATGAACTATACAGCTCAATAATTTCTAACTGTTGTTCTCGATCTTGACATTCTCGTCCTCGAATATTGGCTAACTCCAGCCAATAAAGCAATTCTGGATCGCTAAGACGAGCAATCTGGTGATATTCTCCAGCGGATTTACTTTGCGTAACTAACTTTTGGGGAGCGTGATGATAAGCAACTAAGCTCAAAGTATTTTCTACTACCGAATAGGGTAAATCTAAACCCATTAATTTTAGTGCCAAATAGGAACGTCCTTTACTAGCGTGTTGTGGTGCAACAATGCGGATTTTTCCCTCAATTTCTTGTTCTTGAGTAGTAACTGGCTTGCAGATATCATGGAATAAAGCGCCCAAAATTAAACTTAGACGGCGCTGAGAAGCTAAATGAGTCGCTTCAGTTTGCAAAATCTGGTAAGTTTCATTTAATACCATTCCCGTATGAATATGTACGTTTCCTTCTGCGTGCCATTCGCCATCTTGAGGGGTAGATTGATACTCTCGCAACAGAGGAAAGCGATCGCCTAGAATATCCACAAACTGATCGATGTTTGGTGTTGCGCCTTTTAATACTTGCTGTAAGAATTCTATATTGTTCATTAAGATCCAAACTAGCAAATATCGATTGGATGTCAATTGTGCCTAGTTATTGAGAGTTAGGAAACTCACTAATTACAGCACTAGCTGCCATAATTATTTTTCCCAAACTAACATCAAGTTTATTAATTTTTAATGAGACGGCATCCATTTCAAAATTACGCAGATCGAGTAATTCCTTGACGCTATCCAATAAAGCTTGAGCAAACGCGGCATTTTCGGCATCATGATATTCCACATCGGCGATCGCAATTTGATTCCCCCCAGCATCCAATCTTGGTTTAGCCGACAAATCAATGTGTTTTGTGGTTTGTGATTCCGCTATCTCTATATCTGCCTCTAGTCTAATTTTTCCCTCTCCAGGAAGGGTAAACTTGACATTATTCGCATTAACGGTGACTGTTTCGCCATTAAGATCGAGCTTCTGGTTTTTCAGCTTACCTTTAATATATTCAGAATTCAAAGCTTGCTGTAAATCTGTTTCCAAGAGAACTATTTTGGCTTCAGCATTAGTATCTTGAGTCAATTCAATATTACCCAAGGCAGCCTTAACTGCATTAATGGCGATCGCATCAGTCTGGAGAATTAATCTTTCCGCCCTTAATTCTTTTTGCATCACCATGCCTTTACCATCAATGGTGACTGACTCTAATTTGCCTCCCACTAAATCCAGGGGATTAGCCCTGACATCAACCTGGAGATCTTCTATCTCATCTAGCTGACTCTCGATACCAACTTCTGCTGCTTTACTAATTGCCTGTTCGCCAAGATCGGGCTGGTTCACTATTTTTTTCCTCTTTCTTTCTCTTGAATTAATTATCTTAAAAAGCTAATAGCTATCAGCTACTAGCTTTTAGCTTTTGTTAAACCGTTGCTGGTTTGGGTTCAGGTTTTGGTGGTTCGGTGGTCGCGATCGCTTTTTGTACTTGCTCGGCTAACATTGGGGATACTTTGGTAAATAGCTCCATCTGGTCTTTAATTACCTCTGGGGTTGCTTTACCAAGACTACCTGCGATATTGCTATAGAGACGCTCTTTTTCACCTTCATCAAGCATGTCATAGTACATCCGCGCTTGATCGTAATGATCGTCTTCATCTAACTCAATCCGCGCTGCCATTCCCGAAACATGATATGGGGGTTCTTCGGCTCTTTTGTCAGGTTGAGGATAGCTTTCGTGGGTAGGATTATAGTTAGCACGTGAACCATTATTATCATCAACACGCATTAACCCATCACGATAGGGTGTATTTGCTTTTCTAGCATGAGGTTGGTTAACAGGAATAGTATCATAGTTAACACTCAAACGATGACGGTGAGCATCAGCATAGGACATAATCCGTGCTTGTAACATGCGATCTGGTGACCAAGAAATTCCTGGGACGACATTACCAGGAGAAAATGCAGCCTGTTCTACTTCAGCAAAATAGTTTTCAGGGTTGCGATTCAATTCAAACTTACCAACTGTCTGTAAAGGAAAATCCGCGTGAGGCCAGATCTTAGTTAAATCGAAAGGATTCCACTGGAAGTTTTGCGCCTGTTCATCGGTCATTACTTGGATCTTCATTGTCCAAGAAGGGTAATTACCTTCTTCAATGGCTTTATAGAGATCTTTAGTTGCCCAACGGGGTTCTACTCCTTCCATATCGCGCCACTGTTGATCGGTAAAGAATTTATTACCCTGGTCAGTGATAAAGTGGAACTTGACCCAAATGCGCTCGTTCTGTTCGTTTATCAGGCTAAAGGTATGACTACCATAACCATTCATATGTCGCCATCCCATTGGCGCACCGCGATCGCCCATTAACCACAATACTTGATGGATACTTTCAGGAACTAAAGACCAGAAATCCCACCACATTTGATCGTGTCGCCAATGTTCTTTGGGATGTTCTTTTTGTGAACGAATAAAGTCCATAAACTTCATGGGGTCACGTACAAAAAAGATGGGTGTATTGTTGCCCACCATATCCCAGTTACCATCTTCGGTATAGAATTTGAGGGAAAATCCTCTTAAATCACGATAAATATCAGAACCGCCTTTAGATTTAGCTACGGTAGAAAAACGCGCAAAAAGTTCAGTTTGCTTCCCTACTTCAGAAAATAGCTTGGCTTTGGTATATCTAGTAATGTCGTCAGTAACGGTAAAAGTACCATAAGCACCCGCACCGATCGCATGAACTACTCGCTCAGGAATACGCTCACGGTTGAAGTGGGCCATTTTTTCTAAGAGAGTATAGTCTTCTAGCAATAAAGGGCCTTGCTTACCGACAGTCTTAGAAACGGTATTACTAGCTATAGGAATTCCCGCTGCATTGGTTAAAGTTTCTTGATTATCTACCACAAAAAATTCCTCTTTAGTTATAAGGCGATCGCCTACTGCTTTTGTACTTAAATGCTAATCGCCTGGGTTAAGTGAATACCTCTAACTTGAGATATATAAAAGCGTCTAAGTTAAAGCAATGCTTACCTACTCTCTTGCCAGACTATCAACTGTTCTGCACCATTAAATACTGACCGTTACCTAAATAACTTCCTTCACCAGCCTCAAAATAAGCAACACACCACATTAGGTAGAGCCGCCAAATACGTCTGAACTTACTATAGTCCATGCCAAAGTCTAAGGTTTTGATTACATCCTGATGGTCGTCAAAGTTTTTCAACCAATTGCGGAAAGTTTGAGCATAATTCAAACCATTGATATACCATCGGTTTATACTTTTCAAGTCTCGATCGCAATTGGGTATAAAATCATAGTGCCAAACTCGCGCATGGGGAAAAATATATTGGTGCATAAAAGGAGCCATGATGTTGTTAGGTAAGCGAACGCTGAAAATATGAACTAAGACTTTACCTCCAGGCTTTAAACAGGAAGCAATCTTGGCAAAAGATTTAGTTAGATTGCCAATGTGTTCAAAAGCTCCAAGGGTAATAACCCGATCGAACTTTTGTTCAAATACAACATCATTGAAGTCTGCCTCTACCAAAGTAAATCTGGTTGAATTTAAAGCACTATTGGGTTTGTTCATTTGTTGCCTGATGTATTGGCATTGACCGTGGCTGAAATTTAAACCAGTTACTTTGGCGTTGGGGAATTTCTGTAAGATATAGTTGGCTGCTGAACCCCACCCACAACCAAGATCGAGTATTTTATCGCCGTCTGCAATCTGCGCTTTTTCAATTAGGTCATCTAGCATTGCAACCTGTGCTTCTTCTAAATTGGATGCTCCTTGTTCCCAGAGTGCCATCGTATATTTAGGATACATAAGATCGCTTTCACCTAACATCAATTTGAACATTTCTTCAGGTCGATTGTATTGAAGATCCATCAATTCCTGAGAACCTTCGGCTAGGCGATCGCTTTCTTGGGCAACCCAATCATATGCAATCATCAAAGAAGGGGCTTTTGTATAGAAAAATTTAGTGAGATTGGTTAAGAGTTTTAAACACCAAGAATCTGGTATTTCCAACCCGTTGATATAGCTTTCGGCAAACAGTATTTGTAGCCAATTAATCGGCTTCACTAGTAAAGGATTGTATCGATTAGAAGATGGTGAAATACTTTGACTGTCTGATGATGAATAGTCTAACTGTTTGATATTTCTGGCGGAAGTCATGATCTTATTTCCTTCAAATGTAGTTAAACGAATATGCACGTGAAAATCTTTATGTTCGATCTGTAGTTTAGAAAATACTTTTAGTTACTAGATTCGTCATGGCAATTTCGGCAAGGATGACCATACCAGGCTCTTTCTTTTTGGACAGTTGTGTACTTGGACGCCAATAATGCAGTGACATCTTTGATGGTTGCGTCCGCTGCTGCCCAACCATTGTTAACGTCGGGAAAATCTTGCTGGCAATTGGCACATTTTTTCTCTGAATAAAAGCGAATAGGACACCAAAAAGACTCGACGTTACGCAGCATTTCAGTACCCAGCGACCATACACCAGTCATCCAGTCGCAATATAAACACCAAATCAGATCGTAGCCAATTAATCCCTCAAATTTGTGTCGTGATACATTAACCCACTCTTTCGCATCATACCGAGGCAATCCGACTAACTTAGTTAGGGGAGGATAGACAATGAGTTCGACAAAACGAACTCCCCAAAACAAAGGAACAGCAAAAGCTGTAATCCATACCGCTAAGTGATTCCTCCAGGCACCGACTGTGCTACTCAACTGACGATGAATTTTAGCTTGGCTTTTTTGGCGATGAGCTAATTCATGCAGAATAATCCACAACCATAAAGCACTTAATTCGGCGAGTAATGATACTGCCAAGCCCTGCCAGCTAGCCACGAACCAGGCAACTATAGGAGGCAACAACATAAAATAAGCTAATGCCAGATCGACACCAGGTGCAGAGCAAAACCACTTAGACGTTTTCTCCCCTACTGCTCCCAAATGCGATAGTAAATGCAAAAACCCCGCACCGACAATTAATAATCCGACCAGGTATGCATAGAGAAAAACAAGCTGATTCATCGTAATATTCCCCCTTGAGTAAGCGGTAAGAACTAATAACCAAAGCTTCAGCACTGCATGTTCAGCAACGCCTAAATGTTAATTACAAATTTTGAGAAACTTGTGAAGATATTGCACGATCAAGAATGCGATCGCCTGAGCATTGATGAATCTGTCCTTATGGGAGAAAGTATTCCCGTGCTTAAAACCAGTCAAACTATAACAGACTAAAGATCTTCCTCTAGCTGAACGACTTATTAATTATGACAATGGTAAAGCTCGTAATTATGTTGACCTAATACACCCCGATCTTCAGAATCGGCAGCACAATTGTAGGTTTCAAGTTCAACTTCTGCCCGAAAATTAATCAGCCATAAATCAAAAGGCCGCTCTATTTTGCTTAATTCTTGAGTCAGTACAGTAGCAGAGCTTTGAGCATTATGAAATTCCGTTTCATCCTTAGCCAGTAAAAATAAAGGAGAAGCAATGTTGGGTAGATTTCTTAGACCCCAAGCAAGCCCGATCATTCTGCCTGTCTGTCCGTGATGTTTATAAGTTGTGGCGATCGCAATTCTGCCT
>JBDKJC010000202.1:0-6438 GCA_039796815.1 Cyanobacteriota bacterium
TTTGATGATAATTGAACAAGTTTAGAATTGGTAGATATTAATCATGCTTATCGCGGAGAAAAAGAAGAACATCAATTTAGTTTGGATAATATTAATTTAAAATTTAAACCAGGAGAGCTAGTCTTTATTATTGGTGGTAATGGTAGCGGTAAATCAACTTTAATTAAATTAATTACTGGTTTATATAATCCCGATCGCGGTCAAATTTTGTTGAATAGTATTTCCGTACAAGATGATAATCGGGAATGGTATCGGCAACAGTTTTCAGTTGTATTTTATGACTTTTATTTGTTTGAACGTCTTTTAGGAATAGAAGCAAATCAGGAAACAGAAATACAAAATTATTTAAACTTACTAGAAATAGAACATAAAGTAACGGTTAAAGATGGTAATTTATCCACTACAAACTTATCTCAAGGACAACGTAAAAGATTAGCTTTACTTACAGCTTATTTAGAAGATCGTCCGATATATGTCTTTGATGAATGGGCATCAGATCAAGATCCAGTATTTAAAGAAATTTTCTATAAAAAACTATTACCACAATTAAAAAGTAGAGGTAAAACTGTTATTGCAGTTAGTCATGACGATCGCTATTTTACCGAGTGCGATCGCCTGATCAAACTAGATTATGGTCGCATAATTGAAGATCGATATCTGAGTTAAGTTTTCAGCAAATACATAAAGTATGAAAACCTACGCTAAAGTAGAAAGCTTAATAATGAAAGCGACAAGAAATAATGGTCAAATACTTATTGTCTACAGCGTAAACAAGACGGTTAGTATCATCAATACGACGTGACCAAAAACCTGATAAATTTTCCTTCAAAGGTTCGGGCTTGCCAATTCCATCGAACGGATTGCTTTTTGCAGCTTTAATCAGCTTATTAATTCTTTTAAGAGTTTTCTTATCCTGCGTCTGCCAATAAACATAGCTGTCCCAAGCTTCATCAGTCCAGGCTAAAATGCGACTACCCATCCAATAATGATTTTTCTGTCACTTGTCCTTGTCTGTACTGGGAGATCGAGCGTTCTAAATGGGCAGCATTAGCAGGGGATTTCAATAGATGAACAGTCTCTAGCAAGCTATTGAAATATTCCAAAGACATAACCACAGCATCATCAGCATCGCGCCTGGTAATTACAGTATAGTCAGCATCGTCCACAACCCTATCTAAAACAGTTTTTAGCTTATTTCTAGCGTCAGTAAAAGTTATTATTTTCATAAGTTATACGTGTCTTATTAATTGTACAAGTATAACTTATTTAGAGTTAAAAGAGAAATCATCTTATACGAACAAGATTTTAATCGGTGGACTAAAAATATGGCGATCGCAATTCAAAAACGAGATTTAAATGCTATGGAAAAGGAATACTTTGGCTAGCTATAAGCTTATAGCTTATAGCTTATAGCTTATAGCTTATAGCTTATAGCTTATAGCTACTTTCTAGATTCACGATTGAGATAATAGTGCCAGAGAATTTTAGTGGCGATCGCTCGATATGGTTTCCAAGTTTGCGCAATGGTTTCTAATTCTATGATCGCGGGACGGACGGCTAAATCTTTGAGTTCTTTGATGGCGATCGCTACGGCTAAATCTTTACTGGGAAAGACATCCTGGCGCTGTAGAGCCATCATTAAGTAGATATCTACCGTCCAGTGACCAATTCCTTTAATCGCCGTTAACTTTTGTCTAATTTCGTCATCAGCCAATTTTTCTAAACCAGCTAAATCCAAAGTGCGTTCAATTACCGCCTGAGCTAAGATACGACCATAGTTAGTTTTCTGCCGACTAAACCCAATAGCTTTGAGTTGGAGATCGTCTAAAAGTAAAAAGCTTTGAGGACACAAATGATCTACTGCATTGTTAAGCCTGGTAAAAGTAGCTTGAGCTGAAGCATAGGAAACTTGCTGCTCCAAAATAATCCTGATTAAGGTGGAAAATCCTGGTTCTCTATTCCACTGTGGAGGATATCCATAGTTATTGATAACTTTAGCCAAATCGCGATCGCGTTTAGTCAACTCTTCAATACCTTGAATAAAACTTGGAGATCTATCTAACACTACTTGAGAGCGATAGCTTATTGGTGACGGTCGATTCATGTCTTATTTTATCTATAGTCATTCTAAATAATTTTCGTATTAGCGATCGCCAATTATAATTGTTCTTTAATTGCGATCGCTTTTTTTGACAACTGGTATAAAAACTAAAAAACTTCAGCTGAAAAAACTGAAGTATAAAAAATTTAGGTATCTCAAAAGTTTATTAAATCGCTAGTCTAAATATCCCATTAAAGTAGCAGTTTCATCTAATTCGTTGGAAGCAACAGGACGATTACCCATCACCATATAAGAATCACTGACCTGAAGAGTACTAGCGGCGATCGGACGATTTCCAGATATAGCCAGAGAGCTATTAAATTTAACTGTTCCTTTGGAAACGGGGCGATCCGAACCCACAGAGGAGTAAGTATGGACTATTTCCAGGCTACTTGGTTCAATTGGGCGATTCTGAGGCAGTATAGCTTTAGATTGAGTTGACAAAGCTAGAGCTTGTTCTCCTGCTTCTTTAGCAGTAGTCTTAGTAGTAGTGGAGGTAGATTTTTCAGCAGTAGTTTTAGCTGGAGCAGTTTTAGTGGTATTTGTAGTTGCTTTGGCTTGAGTGCCGTTGGGTTTATTGTCTTCAGCCATGAGAATTTTCTCCTGAACTTAAATTTGATAAAGTTTTTAGTTATTTATTACTCTTAATTTATTTTTAATAACTACACTCATTTTTGCATTCTCTGGGTTTGGCGACAAGAGTTTGATTAATTAAAAAAAGTTTTAACTATCTTTACTAATCCCGATCGATCTAGATATCTTATTCAAGTTCTAAGGCTTTAGAGCCACCTTCTTTTAGCTGTTTCAGAACATCATTGATCTGGTCCCAAACTAGTCCGCTAGTAAATAGCGTCAACAATAGAGCAACTCCATAGGCAGGAATAAAACCAAAACCGAGAACTAGTAATCCACCGCCGAGAAACACCCAAACCCCCAAACAAATGCCCGAAAAAGCAATAGCGATCGCTGGATCTTGAGCGAAGTCTATTTTAAAGGAAGTTTGCTGTTTACTATCTTGATATGATTTTTTCAGCTTCTGCTCTAAAAGATTCTGAAACGCTGTACCAGAGGTAATGGCAATCAAAACGCCGATGATGGCGACTAAAAATGGCGGTTGAGGTAAATAATACATTTAAATGATTGATTGGAATACGCGAGTAAATGCTTTACCAAAAAAGCTAAAAGTTAATAGCTTTTAGCTTCTTTAGATTATTACTCTACCTTGAAGCGGTAGCAGAAGGAATAAGTGCTGCTACACTTTCAGCAGAAATTTGGCGAAAGGTATTAAAGGCAAAGTCTAATATTTTCTGAGGTTTAATATCATCTTGAATTAGACTCCACAATCTTTGTACTTCGTCGGTATGTAGGCGATCACCTTCTGTTAAAGCGATTAGCAACTGTTGACGTAAATATTTTCCTTCTTCTGAAAGTAGATATTGCAAGCCTAAACGAGCTGTGGGCAGGATATCAAAGCTATCGTCAGAGCTAGCAATTTTAATCATGTTTTCTAGCCTTTCCCATTGGAATTTACCATCTTTGATCAAAACATCTAATAAGCGTCTTCTAAGTTGCGGAGATTCTCCTGTCAGTAACCTTTGAGATACATAGGGATAGGATACTTCGACGATTTTGAACTCGGGGTTTAGACTTAACGCCAATCCTTCTTGAGTGACCAAAGAACGAATAATCAGGGCAAACTTGGCAGGTAGACGGAAAGGATATTCATACATTAATTCGGAAAATTCGTCCGTAATCGTTTTAAAGTTAAAGTCTCCTACGCTTTCGCCGATCGCATTACCCAAAACAGCTTCTAAAGCGGGAATAATCGGTTGAATATCAGTTTCGGGAGTTAAAAAACCCAAATTAACAAAATCTTGTGCCAAGCCTTCATAGTCACGGTTGATCAACTGCACCACCGCCGAAGCGATCGTTTCCTTCATCGACTCGGAAAGCTGATCCATCATGCCAAAGTCAATATATGCCATCTGTCCATCGAGGGTCGCAAAGAGATTTCCTGGATGAGGATCGGCATGGAAAAAGCCATATTCTAATAGCTGACGTAAACCTGAAGTTACGCCGATTCTAACCAAATTATCGGCATCTAATCCTGCTGCTTCCAACTTCTCTAGATCCGTTAGCTTGATGCCGTCAATCCATTCGAGGGTTAAAACACAGTTATTGCAATATTGATGGTAAATCACGGGAACTTTAACTTCAGGATCTCCCGCAAAATTGGTAGCAAACTGTTCGGCATTTTGAGCTTCATTGAGATAATCAATCTCTTCAAATAGCTTCAAACCAAATTCATCGACGATTAGGGCTAGATCGTGTCCTAAATTGAGGGGTAACCAAGGCTCTATCCAACCTGCCAACAGCCTCATTAAGTAGAGGTCAAGACTCAATTGAGGGCGTAAATTAGGACGCTGAACCTTAACGGCGACAGTCTCGCCACTGTGTAAGACTGCTTTATATACTTGTCCCAAACTAGCAGCAGCAATAGGATTGGGGGAAAATTCGCGATAGACTTCGGTAATCGGGCGTTCTAAACCCGATTCAATAATATTAAAGGCAATGTGATTGGGAAATGGCGGTAGTTGATCCTGTAGCTTGGTCAACTCATCCAAAAAGTCTTTGCGAATCAAATCTGGTCGCGTAGATAGTGCCTGTCCTACCTTGATATATGCAGGACCAAGAACTGTAATAATTTTACGTAGTTCTCTAGCTCTTTTCGGCTGATTAATGGATTCTCGATTGGTGATTTTATCCCAATATAGATGTAAGGCAAAATTGCCAAACAGCCAGACAACGGCGATCGCCCGCCAGATTACCTGCCAGGGTCGAAGACGATAATGAGATGCGATTGCTTCTGCATCGTAACGTAAGGATTGACCAGGTTCTAGCTGAGAATTATTCATTGTTGCTTGTTGAACGCCGAAGCGTGCAGATAAATCCGTTTCGCTCTTATACTTGACTGTTGTTCGATCGACTTGGTAGGTCGCTGATAACTTACCCACTATTTTTTTTGGTAGCTAATGATTATATTAGTATACAAAACTACATTTTGCTTAATTTAACTAGAGTAATTTAGCTTAAAAAGCAACCGCTACCGTCAGCATTTCCTCGGGAGTAAGATGAGAATGAACAATCTGACCATCTTTAAACCAAATAATTCGGTTAGTTAATTTAGCCACCTCTGGTTCATGAGTAACCATGACCACCGTGATGCCGCCATCGTGTAACTCACCAAAAATATCTAACACTTCTCTAGTGGTGTGAGAATCTAATGCCCCTGTCGGCTCATCTGCCAACAATAACAAGGGTTCATTCACAATTGCTCTAGCGATCGCCACTCGTTGCTGCTGTCCACCTGATAGTTGATTGGGACGATTATTGATTCGGTTAGCCAAACCGACTCTAGTTAAAGCTTCCATTGCGCGATCGCGCCTTTCCTTAGAGGATATCCCCGCATAAATCATCGGCAACATCACGTTTTCTAACGCACTAACTTGAGGTAGTAAATGAAATTGTTGAAACACAAAGCCAATTTTGCGATTGCGAATTTCTGCTAGCTGTTCATCTGCCAATCCAGCAACACTGATGTTATCTAGGTAATATTTACCGGCGCTAGGTCGATCTAAACAGCCAATAATATTCATGACAGTAGATTTACCCGAACCTGATGCACCCATAATCGAACAGTATTCTCCCTGGTGGACGATCAGATTTACTTTGTCTAAAGCATGAACAGCCGTATTGCCAAGACCGTATACTTTTTCTACCTCTTCTAAACGAATAATTGTCGGCTTAGATTGAGAAGTTTGAGGGGATAAATTCATAGTATTAAGGAATGTCTAAATATCTCTAAATATCTGTAGTTTAGACTAACGAGAATACCCAAAGTAGAAAACAGAGTTGGCAATGATTTGGCTAATTTTCAGATTTTTTACTGATAGTCAGATGAGTCATGCTGTTTCTGGGGTTAAGTAATCTTTCCTTAGAGGCAAGGCAATTCGCTCAAAGCAGAGTAGGATCTTAGTCTATTAATTTTTTATTATGCTTAAAAGTGGTAGTTAGTCCCAGCCACTCAGAAAATTGAGATTATGACTAAATCTATTAACACGCCCCCAAATCCTGAACCTGAGAAACCAAAGGCTTGGCAGCGTTTATTGAACAAACTTAAGTCTTCTCCGAAAACGGTTGTCGGGGGAGTAGCGGCGATCGCTGCTATGGGGAGTTTGGGCTACTGGGGAACACAAGCATTAGCCAAACAAAGATTAGCGCCGTTTCTCGAGAATCAAATCGGCAAGATTATTGAGCGTCCCCTTGATTTGGGAGAG
>JBDKJC010000203.1:0-6425 GCA_039796815.1 Cyanobacteriota bacterium
TCCATCACTGCTACACAAGAGTTAGTAGTTCCTAAGTCAATACCAACAACTTTTGCCATACTTAAAACAAATACTCCGAATTTAACTACAAAAACTAAATTTTTTTTTAGATAATCAATCTAATGATTGCGCTTTAAGGTGCAATATCGATGATTGTGCAGATGATTCTTGACCCTTTTCGGTTTGACTAGCTCCCCTCAGTCTTCACTTCATCTTCCTATATAGTGCAAGTTGATGCAGGATCTTAGGTAGTGTAGTTTTCCGAACCTTAAACAGACGGTTGTAAAGAAGTTAGGGAAGCGATCGTTTTATCCAGATTAATCTCGATAGAATATCTATGCAGCGATCATCTATATTTGACTGAATAATTATTGTTTTATGGAACCAATGACTTATGTGGGTCTTGTGGCAGGGGTTTTAACTACCATTTCCTTTTTACCTCAAGCAATTCAAACTTGGCAGACTAAATCTACTAAAGATATCTCTTTGGCGATGTTTCTAAGTTTTTGTGTAGGGGTAATTCTTTGGGTTATTTATGGTTTTTATACCAATAATATTCCCGTGCTTGTGGCTAACTCCGCTACTTTCCTGCTAGCGTTTTCTATTCTGGTCTGTAAGTTGAAATATGGCTAAATGCAGGATTTAAGAAATTAGTACAGATTATTCTGAGGTTATCTTTGTGAATACGCCATCTTATATGGTCGCCATCTTAGGAACGGGAGTCTGGGGTACGGCATTAGGCAAGATCGTACAAAATAACGATCATCATGTCCATTCTTGGTCACATCGTGGTGATATACCTCTAGGATCTGTAGTTCAAGATGCTCAAATCATCGTCTCAGCAGTATCTATGCAGGGGGTTGTTCCTACTGCGCAAAAATTGCGATCGCTCGATCTCCCAGTAAATAAAATTATTGTTACTGCTACCAAGGGATTAGATCTCACAACTAAGCAGACTCCTTCTTTAATCTGGCAGTCTATACTACCTCATAACCCAGTAGTGGTACTTTCCGGTCCCAACCTCTCTAAAGAAATAGATCGGGGTCTACCCGCAGCTACGGTGTTGGCCAGCCATAATTTACCTGCTGCGCAACAGGTACAACAAGTTTTTGCCTCGGATACATTTCGTGTCTATGTTAACCAAGATCCTATCGGGACAGAATTAGGAGGCACCCTCAAAAATGTGATGGCGATCGCTTCTGGGGTATGCGATGGCATGAATTTGGGGACTAATGCCAAAGCGGCCTTACTGACCCGCGCTCTACCAGAAATGATCCGTATTGGCAAGCATTTAGGTGCATCGGGAGCAACTTTTTTCGGCCTATCTGGTTTAGGAGATTTAATTGCCACCTGCGATAGTCCTCTATCTCGTAACTATCAGGTAGGTTACAGATTAGCTCAAGGTCAAACCCTAGAAAAGATTTTAGCAGATTTAGAAGGAACAGCCGAAGGAGTTAATACAACTAAGGTGTTAGTGCAAATCGCCGATTTAGGCGCGATCGCTGTTCCGATTGCCCAACAAGTTAATAAATTGTTACAAAGTGAAATTACTCCAGAATCAGCAATTAAATCTCTAATGGAGCGCAACTTAAAGTCTGAATTTGACGATTTAGATTTATGATGCACTCCCAACACTGACTTAAAGTACTTTACTGTTCAATTGTTCACTGTTCATTGCTCACTGCTCATTGTGACGCGAGCTTGTGAGCTAATCCTTTAGGACTCATTGCTCATTGCTCATTGTTAAATGAATTTAAGGCTTCGAGTAACTGTGGAGCGATGTTTTCTGACCAGTTTCCTTCACAACGGCGATCGCAGTTTAAAATAACTCTTAAAGAATATTTCTGCGGATATCCTTCTACTTCCATCCACAGTAAATTAGTTTCTGCTTCACAACTAATTTTTTCTTCTGCCATCACCTCAGTTGCCATTTGGTTCATGGTATCCACAAGCTGATTTAACAGGCGACGAAAATCATTAAATTCGGCTTGTGTTAGCTCAATTGCCCAATGATCTGCGCCGATTAAACCTTGATATTTATCTGCGTGGGGATGCCAGCCAACACGCCAACCAACCCCACTTTTTACTAAACGCTGCATTGAGTCTATCAGTAGCTATTGGTCAAAGCAGTAATTTAGATCTAATTCGGCTCTAATCACCAATAATTTCTGGTTGAGTCAACTCATCAGACATTTCAATAATCGCGCGAATCACTGGTTTCATCGTCGGGTCGTCAAAGTTTTCTAATTCTTCATAACGACGGCGTTTAGCGCGATTAGCCACCTGAACTGTAATGCGATAGCGATTGGAAGCTGCGCTTACGAGTTCTTCAGAACGATACATAATATGAGCAGAGTCAAAAGAACTTTTTCTTTGCATTGATGGCGATGCCTCTTAGCTAGATTGATAAATGTAGTTGTTACTACAGCTTACTAGTTTAACAAAAAGAGACTAAATTGCCGTAAAAAAAGCGATCGCCCAAATTACATCAAGCGATCGCTTTTTTAATAATAATTATGGTTTATTTACTTAGTGACAGCTTCAGATTCACTAACATTGAAGCTTTTTTCCAGCAGCATGACTTTTTTAGCTTGTGCCGACAAAGCAGATTTATCAAGCAGATTAGTAATCAAAGCATCGGTCGAAAACAATCCAGCACCGTTGATGGTGAAAAACAAGAAACAGGCTGCATAGATAGCAGATAGTTCTAAATAAGGAATGCTTAAACCAGCAACTAAGATGTGGTGATACATAGCTACGCACATGGTAAAAAATAGACCGAGTGCAGCAGGTCTGACTAAAAAACCAATAATTAAGAGCGGTGCGCCAATAAGCTCAGTAAAGGCTGCAATATAGCTAAAAAATATGGGAAAAGGCAGACCGATATAAGCTACATAAGCTTCGGCAAAACTTTCGATATTGGCTAATTTGTCGATGCCATTATGGATCATCATAATCCCGACAACCGCTCTAAGAATTGCCCAAGCAGTCTGCTGCCAGAAGTCAGGAGTGGTATTTGGACGGAAAGCTTTAGTGATTAGAGAATTAATCGACATAAATATTACTTGGTTAAAAAAGTTGGAAAATAATAGCAGGTGTCAAATTTTGAGCAAAGTTTAACTTAAATTAAAAAATGTCACTCTATATTAAAATTTAACGCATTTTTTAATAAAAATTAATTTTACTTAACAAACTTAAATTTCATTTCTCATAAATTTCTAGTTCTGTCGAATCTAACGATTAGCTTTAGGGAGAATAACCTAGCCTTAACCACCACAAAGCCTTAAACTGAGATTTGCAGAGAATTTTAAAATTTTTTTAGATTGTGCGAAAAGTAATCATTGCTGGTAATTGGAAGATGCACAAAAATCAGGCAGAGTCTCTGGCTTTTGTGCAGGAGTTTAAATCCGAAGTTGAAGACACCAAAGAAAATCAGGAGGTAGTGTTGTGCGCTCCCTTCACATCCCTAACAGCTATGTCGAAGAATTTACATGGCAGCAGAATTATGTTGGGCGCTCAGAATATTCACTGGTCAGATGAGGGTGCTTATACTGGAGAAATTTCAGGTTCAATGCTGACAGAAATCGGCGTTAATTATGTCATTGTTGGTCATAGTGAAAGACGACAGTACTTTGGCGAAACAGATCAAACTGTTAATTTGAGGCTCAAGGCTGCTCAACAATATAGATTAAAACCAATTCTTTGCGTTGGCGAAACCAAAGAACAAAGAGATGGGGGTGAAACTGAGCAGGTGATCGTCGACCAATTAAAAAAGGATTTAGTCGAAATTGACCAAAGTAATTTAGTCATTGCCTATGAGCCTATCTGGGCAATTGGTACAGGTGATACTTGTGCATCTTCAGAAGCTAACCGAGTGATTGGAATTATTCGTCAGCAGCTAGACAATAAAAATGTCTCGATTCAATACGGTGGTTCAGTTAACCCCAGTAACGTTGACGAAATTATGGCGCAACCAGAAATAGACGGTGCTTTAGTTGGCGGTGCTAGTTTATCAGCCAGTAGCTTTGCTCGAATTGCTAATTATCAGTAGCTGTCGTCCTTAGTAAATTAGGCTAGAAATAGGTAAGTTTAATCATCATTGCTCACATTCGACCTCATAAAAAAGCTGATTTACTCTTCGGAAAAACCCGAAGAGACAGCTACTTCCAAATTTTAAATCCCAACTTTAAAATGCGGTGTTTGACAACTCAGTAGATTTGCTGGTTGATTGTTATGACTAGCTGTTCAAGTTTTTTGATTGTCAACAAAAATATGCTGATTGTTGAAATTTACAGAATATTTATATTTACCGCTATGTTTACTGCCATAATGTTATTTAAACTAGTTTTATAAAACTTTTTCTATGCTAATTTGACATGCATTTAAATTAGGTTTATTGAAACTTAGACCTTTTGTACTACAGCTTTCGGGCGATCAAAATAAAAAAATGGCAGCTTATTATGAGCGAGATTGTATCTGAATGTGGTTCAGGGAATTTACTGAAAAATAAACTTCGATTTGGCTTTTATTATTTTACTAGTATTTTTTGTTTGAATATTTATCAGACTAAATATACTGATTGATAAAAAAAAAAGAATCAAAATTTCGGTAATTTCGACAATAGTCTTATTTTGATAATTTGTTAGTATGGGACAAAATTGAGCGTACAAATAGAGCGTATAAGTCTCAATTCCTAATTTATTTTTGCTTTATGGCAAAATATTTTAATTGTTATGAGAACACATACCTAATCCATATTTATTGATTCATCAATTACTCTTATTGTGTTTGGACAGCAATGACCAATATTTTTGCTACTCAATATTTATTACTTGCACTATGGCAACTTAAATAATTATTGCTTAATGGCATGATGTTGACAATATACAATATATATTGATTTTTTATGCTAAATGTATAAAGCATGATTTTCTATCAATATAAGTAGTTTTGCTGTCCAAAAAAACTCTATCCACTATTCTAATTCTACTAGTCACGATAATTCAGACAAAACCATGACAAGACCTAAAAAATCGCAGCGTCAAGAGACAAATTCGCCATTTAAAAGATTAAGATTAAACGTTAAGCTATCTCAAGAACAGTTAGCCAGAGAAATTGGGGTAGCAGTATCGACAATTCGCCGTTGGGAAAAAGGACAGGCTGAACCAACGATGACCGTATCTCAAATGAAAGAATTTTGTAAAGCGGTTAAGAAAAGTTTTGATGAGTTACCGAATTCTTTGCTACCTTCAGATATGTCTGAAAATGGTAACAATAGCTAGATTTAATCTAAGTTGCTAACTTAAATTACACTAAATAATATTTAATCTTAATTTAGGCTGCTCGTAGGTAAATAATTGTCAGATTAACGAACTGGCTTTTTGATGTTATTTACTCATCAAAGTCTGGCTTAATGGTTTAACTCTCAGCCTGCTTTTTTGACATTTGAGCAACAAAATTATTCTTCTACGAGATTGCCTGTTTTAGAGAATTACAGAATTGGGCGATCGCCTTTAGTTCTGATTCAGCCGTTTCTGACTCTAAACGTTTGACGATCGCACTGCCGACGATTACAGCATCTGCACCCCAATCTTTAACTTGTTTTGCCTGTTGGGGGTCAGAAATACCGAAGCCAACGCCGATCGGTTTATCAGTAGCATGATGCAGGTTAGCGAGCAAATCTTTAACTTCTGCTGCCATCTGAGAACGTACTCCTGTAACGCCCGTGACCGAGACTAAATAGATAAAGCCTTGAGATTGTTGGGCGATCGCTTTAATTCTTTCTGGAGAACTAGTAGGAGCGACCAATAAAATCACTTCTATGCCAATTTCTGCTGCCGATCTAAGTAAGAATTCGGCTTCTTCTAAAGGCAGATCGGGTACAACTAAACCGCTCACTCCAGCTTGTTTTACTTGCTTGAGAAACGATTCAACTCCGCGATAATAAATCGGATTGTAGTAGGTAAATAAAATAATTGGCACATCGATCTTACTGACTGCATCTTTAACTATTGCCAACACATCTTCTAGTTGAACACCTTTTTGTAAAGCTCTAGTAGCTGCCGCTTGAATCGTCGGACCATCTGCCAGAGGATCGGAATAAGGAACACCAAGTTCAATCAAATCTGCGCCATTGTGAGCTAAAACCTCTAATGCCTTGGCCGTGGTTGCTAGATCTGGATCTCCTGCGGTGATGAATGGAATAAAGGCACATTCAGAATTTTTTTTTAGCTGTTGAAAACGGCGGGCAACATTCATGAGGCAAAATTTATTTAAGCTTATATTTTGATTTAGTATCTGAAATATCTGAGGCAGTAAGAAAATTAAGATTTTTTCTCTTGCTCAATTTCTTGCTGTAGTTGTGCAAGCTCTTCAGGAGACATTTCTGCTAGACGTTTTTGCATTACAGCTTCTTCATAGTCTTT
>JBDKJC010000204.1:0-6400 GCA_039796815.1 Cyanobacteriota bacterium
AAAAAGGTATTGCCTCAACTAATAAACTCAGAAATAAAGTGAAGGCGCTGTGCAGTTGATTCATTAATAGTGGTTACTTGCCTAAATTTTAGAGTTAAATTTTGCTTCCTATCTTAACCGAAGTGTAACCAGGAAATTTTTAGAATCCGCTTGCTTTATGTCTTATTTCATAGCACTAATTTTTGCCGTAATAACTTGTGCTGCGAGCCTTCCAGTTTGAGCGCCACCATTCATATAGCCATAAAATTCATCACTAAAATGTTCTCCAGCAAAAACAAGATTACCAAAAGCGACATTTTGACGTTCTTGAGGAACTTCTGATTCAACGTAGCGAAACTCACTAAATTCAGTATATTGTCCTGGTTGAAAATTAGTATAACCTCCTTTAATTAGAGGATCTTGACTCCAATTGGTGCGAAAAAACTTGTCGGTTGCAGTAGATTTTGCTTGGGGAATAATTTGCTCAAAATGTTCGAGAAAATCTTGTTTGAGAGCAGATAAAGGTTGGGAATTAATTGCGCTTACCTGATTACCCCCTAAGAAAAAAGTTAAAGCAGCATTTTGGCGATCTGATTGACGTTGAGTCTCGTCCCAAGCTTGACAAAAACCCAGATCGGACCAAACAGTTTCAGTAAATCCCTGTTTTTGTTGCCAAACCCGATTTTCAAAACCAGCAATTACTTTGTCGTTTTGACCTAGGTTTACTTCTTGAATAAATTTTTTGAATTTAGGTTCTAGTTCAACTTGGAAATCTAGCTGACGCAGCATAGAAATAGGAATAGCAATAATTACATAATCTGCATCGACGATTGAGCGATCTCTAAAAAGTAAGCGATAACCATCACCATCTGGCATAATTTTTTGCAAGCGCTTGCTAGTTTTAATGCGCTCGGCAAATACTGCTGCCAGAGATTCAATGATTTTACCACTACCACTTTGAACCACATAGGCTTCATCGCTACCACCAACAACTGTAACTTCATTTTTTTCAACAGTAGTAAGAATGAAAAGTAGCTGCAAACTTGAAGATAATTCGGGTTCAACGCCATATTCAGCACGAAGGGCATTTTCGAGTAGAGTTTGAACAAAGGGTTCGGTAATTTTATCGGCGTGCTGTGCTAAATATTGAGCTACGGAAAGACGATCGAAAATAGGGGCATATTTTTCATAATCTTGCTCCAACAAACCAGCATCATTAACAATTTGTCGGGCAAGAGGACGCAATTTCTCAGCTACTTCTGCTTCTGGATACAATTGACCATCAAAGAAATATCCTTCTGCGGGAAACAGTGAATTTTCCGTAGCTTCAGCGCGGTTAAACAAGGTCAAGTTAAATTCTTTGACTAATGCCAACATATCTGCATGATTGCTGTTGATAAATGAACCACCTAAATCTGTTACTAAGGACGCTCCTACTAATCCCGTAGAAGAACGGATGCGTCCACCAACACGGGATTTAGCTTCATAGACAGTAGCCTCTAACCCTGCTTTGTTTAACTGATAAGCGGCATTTAAACCAGCTATTCCACCGCCAATAATCGCGATTTGTGGAGGAGTCGATCGGCTTTGGGCTGATTTAATTAAGGGAATTGTAGTTGTGGCGATCGCTGTACTACCAGCCAAGGCAGTCATTTTTAAAAACTTTCTGCGTTTATACTTAGATATTTGAGAAGTTTCATCCGCTCTCTCGCGATCGAGATTTTGACGATGCGCTTTATGTAAAGTACGTCTAAATTTTTGGAATAAAATTGTATGTGCCATTTCAAATCAATATTCTAACCCTTCAAGCAATCCAGGCAATAATAAACGATTATTTGTAACGCCGTCTACTCCCAAAATTCGGCGTTTTGGCAACATAAGCTCGATTAAGCTTTAATTGTCTTATTATCTAAAACTGACTATGTTACTACTACAAAAGTAGCATCGAAATAAAAAGTAGAACCTTCATTAAGTTTACTTTTTACCTGAAGCTTGCTATTCATGAGCTGAATTATTTGTTTGCTAATCGCTAAACCCAAGCCCAAGCCACTTCCCTTTTGAAATTTTTCTCTGTCTCCAACTTGTTCAAAGGGCTGGAAAATTTTTTCCAGTTCATCTTTAGGGATTCCCACACCAGTATCTTTGATTTCAAATCTAATGGTCTGTTTTGCCATAGAATTAGTCTGAGCGGGAGAGTAGGCGATCGCACTGGCTTTTAAAACTACTTGACCGCGATCGGTAAACTTGAGAGAATTGTCTAATAAACTAATTAATACTTGTCGCAAGCGTTTTTCATCAGCCCAAAAATAAGTAGGTAAATCGCCTAAAGACTGATATTCAAGGTCGATATTTTTTTCTACGGCTCTGATTTTAACTATGTCAATAACGCCTTTCATAAATTTAGCAAAGTCTAGCTCTTGAGGGCTTAGTTCGATTTGATTGGCTTTTATTTGGGTAAAATCTAAAATATCGCCGATGATAGAAGATAGATGATTGCTACTCTGTTCGATAATTTTTAAGTTATGAAGTTGGTCATATTTGATTCGTCTCCAATTAGAATTATTAATTTCATCCAAGTCAATTTCACTAATATTACGTTGCGACATTTGAGAATAACCTAAAATTCCCTTAAGGGGAGTACACAACTCATTGCTGATATTGGCTAAAAATCGATCTTTGGTTTGATTGGCTATTTCCGCTGCTTCTTTCGACGCTTTCAACTCAATAGTTCTCTCTGCTACTCTATTCTCCAATTCTTCATTAATATTTTCTAAAAAATCAAATTGGCTTTTGAGCTGTTGTGCCATCTGATTAAAAGCTGTAGACAAAACAGCTATTTCTTTTGCCCCACTGCTACTACCCACCTGTCGTTCTAATTGTCCTTGGGATATTGCTTTAGAAGCTTCACTCAAAAGATAAATTGGTCGGGTAATCCAACGGGAGGTATAACAACCTAAGACTACGGCAACCCCCAAAGCCCCTAAACACAAGAAAATTGTTTTTTGAGTATTGGCATTAATTTGCGCTGTAAAATCCGATTCTGGCACTGTGACGGCAATTAACCAATCCAAACCTAATTCATCCCGCCAAGGGGTTACTTGAACAAACTGGCGATCGCCATCAAGGACAAATTCAGTTTGTCTGGCTTTTTTGATGTTGTTAAGAGACTGGTATTCTTGCAACAGGTGTTGAGTAGTTGCTCTGACTACAGGATCTGAGCTGTTAGCGGTTTGAATCCTTTGGGGTTCTCCCTTAACAATTTGATATGGTAAATTGGTTCCCGAACCAGCTACTAACGAACCATCTCGTTCAATAATGTATATTTTAGCTGAAGGACTGATTTGAATTTGGTTGAGAAAATCGCCGATCTGAGAAAGAATCAAATCTACGCCAATCACCCCCATAAATTTTTCTTGGCTATTGAAAACTGGGTAACTAGAAGAAATTGAGAGTATTTCTGGTTTATCTTGCCATTGATAAATTTCACTCCAAACTGGACGCAAATTTTTAGCTGCATCAGCATACCAACCTTCTTCGCGAGTATCACCACTATCTGCTTCATATTCTGAAGTAGTACGGTTGCCTTGTGAGTCTGTTTGATAGCTAGTTAAGCCAGTAATGTTGGGTTTAAGAACTTCATGAATGGCAAAGGTATTATTTTCGAGTCTTTCTACGCCGATAAATTCTCCAGCTATACTAGCGTAATTTATATACCCGACATCAAACTGTTGCATCTGTTCCCAAAAGTAATGTCCAAGTATGTCAAAATTGTTTAGATCGAGAACACCCAATCGAACGGCTTGGAGATTAATTTGATTAAGTTTATGGGGAACGGATAAATAGGAATCTAAGTGGCGATCGATATTATTGGTTGCATCTGAGCGCATTTGACTAGCTAGATCATTGACCGCTTTTTGCCCGTTACGTAGAGATAAATATCCAGTTAATCCTACAAGAGCAAAAATTTGTACTATGAATGGAATAATCAAGATTAAGCGCAACGGTAGTTTAAGGCTATTTTTCTCTAAAGAAATACGGTTCATAGAGCTATTTGTCCCAACGGCTTAATGAATAAGGTAAGTAAGGATATTAAAAGAGAGATTAGATTCTTTTTCCAACTTGTACTTAATAAATGTAGCAACTAGTAATAATTGTTTTTTAGTTTATCAGTACTGCTTTAAAAAGAACGAAATTAGTAGGTTAATTAAATTGTACGCAAAATAAGCATCATTAAAAGCTAAAAATCGTTCGTAACGTCCCAACATAAATAGTATCGTTATTTGAATCACCGTTAGGATTAAATAAAGCATAACCGCCAGGTGTCAACTGAATGTTATCGTTCAGGCTATATTGATATTCCACATTTAACAGATATGGTGTATCTCCATCTTCTTCTAGAGCGTCACCACTTGAATCAGTTAGAGTTGGTGGCTGACCAAAACTGACAACGAAAGCCGAACCTTCTTTGAATAAATCGCTATAAGTTGCGTAACCACTCCAAGTTAAGATGTCAGCATCAGCATTATCATCAATTGTCGAAGCGGTAGCATAGCCAAAATATCCTCCCACTGCTAGTTTTTCTAAAATCTGAAAACTGCTAGCCAAGCCATAGTTATCAGTAGAGTTGGCTCTCTTTTCAAACGGATCTGTCGCTGCATCAGTACCTACAGCGCCAGCTAAATCATATTCACCTGCCCCCTGATAAGCTCTAAGGTAAGCTAAAGCAAAATTTAAACGTTCTTCTAATAGGGAAACATTTAAATTAGCTCCAGCAGCATAGTTGCCGTTAAATAGTCCATTTCCAGGCTTAGAATTGGCGGGATTAGTCGCCCAGTAGCCAACATCTAAGTTTACCGATTCTAAAATCTCGATATTTAAACCTAAAGCTGCGCCTCCCTGATTACCATTATCGTAAATTAGATTGTTGTAGGCACTAAAAAGACTAAGAGTATCATAGGCTGCGCCCATAGTTGGAGCAACATCAAAAATATCATCGATTAAAACACCATTAGCACCGACTACAGCTGATATTTTCTCGGTCAGAGGAAAAGTGTAAGAGAAAAGATCTATTTCAAGATCTATTTCAATATTATTATCAGTACTATTATCAGTATTTCCTTCAAAGTTGAGGGCTAAGGACTTAGTCCCACCAGAATCAGCAGGACTGGTAATATTTGCTGCCTGTAAACGAACTCTTAAAAGATCTTCTCCTGTAAAGCTGCTATCAAAATTAAGACGAACTCGGCTGCTGAAGGTTAGTTGGTCATTAATGTCACTACCATCTGGCTTTTGGTCACCAAAAGTTCCTAGTACGTAGTTAATAATCTCTGCGTCTAGTTTAGTAGTAGTGGAAAAAGAATTATCTTCTAAAACGGCAGTGCGACTTTCAAGTTCATCGACTTTACCTTGTAAGCTAGCTAATTCTACGGCAAATTCTTGGCTCAATCGTTCTACGGTAGCTAGATCATCTGCTGATACTGATTCTGAACCAGCAATTAAACGTTCGATCTGATTTAAACAACTATTTAATCCTGCTGCAAATTCATAGCGACTTAGAGATTGACTACCACGATAAGTCTGATCGGGAAAACCAGCTATACAGCCATAGCGCTGAACTAAACTTCTGAGAGCTTCGTAGGCCCAATCTGTAGCAGCAACATCCCTTAATTGATTAACGTTGGTAACCTGCCCCAAATCATCTTGATAATTATTTAATGGCGTTGCCCTGACATTACTACAAGCAAATAATAAGACACTGAGAACTGTTGTCCCCATTGAAAACAAATTAATCAAACGATTAGATATTACTTTATGCATTTAATAAATATCTCCCATAAATCAGATAATTAAAGCAGAGTCAGGAATAATAGCGATCGCTGTTGCGGATATACTCTATAGAATATTCATTTACACGTTGGTGAACAAGTTAAACAAAATTCTGCCAGTTTTGTCGTGAATAGTGGTAAATAATAGCAGAAACTCCAGTAATTTTACCGATTTGTTTTTACAATAAGGTAATAGAGAAATATTTAAAAATACAACATACACCGAATCTAACGATCGCATCTCAATCATCTTGATAGTAAGGCTATAAAAAAACTATGGATTTAATTACACTCGAAAGCTTTTTAGACAATACTTCCTTTGGAGTGTTGTTAGTTACCATGCTGATCTATTGGGGTGGTGCTGCTTTTCCTAATTTGCCCTTCCTCGCTACTTTAGGTACGACAGGAATGGCGATCGCCAATTTGTGTATAGCTACTCTTTTAGGATCTCGCTGGATTGAAGCAGGTTATTTTCCCCTCAGCAACCTGTATGAATCTTTATTCTTTTTAGCTTGGGGTATTACCACAATTCACTTTGTGGCAGAAAGAATGAGCCGTAGCCGCTTGGTGGGAGTCGTAACAAGTCCTGTAGCCAT
>JBDKJC010000205.1:0-6398 GCA_039796815.1 Cyanobacteriota bacterium
AGGAAGGTTAACCGTGGGGAGTATAAAAGTAGCAATTGTCGGTATGGGAAACTGTTCTAGTTCTCTGATCCAAGGAATCGAATACTATCGAGATAAACAGGCAAGAGATGCCATCGGCTTGATGCACTGGGATTTAGGAGGTTACAAACCTTACGATCTTGAGATAGTTGCTGCGTTTGATATTGACCAGCGCAAAGTAGGTAAAGATGTCGCCGAGGCGATTTTTGCTCCTCCTAACTGTACAACTGTTTTCTGTGAAAATATACCTCAAACTGGGGTAAAAGTACAAATGGGCGCAGTTTTAGATGGTGTAGCAGCCCATATGCAAGGTGCTGATGAAAAGTACACTTTTGTAATTAGCGATCGCCCCGAACAGTCTAAAACAGATATTGTCAGTAGTCTTAAGCAGTCTGGAGCAGAAGTTTTAGTTAATTATCTGCCCGTCGGTTCTCAGGAAGCTGTCGAGTTTTATGCAGAATGCGCCTTGGATGCTGGAGTCGCTTTTGTTAACTGTATTCCCGTATTTATCGCGAGTAAGACATTATGGGCAGAAAAGTTTAAAAGCCATGGGATTCCGATTATTGGCGATGATATTAAATCTCAATTTGGAGCAACCATTAGTCACCGCACTTTAGTCGATTTGTGTAAGAAACGCGGGGTGAAAGTTGAACGAACGTATCAGCTAAACACGGGTGGTAATACTGATTTCCGCAATATGCTCGATCGCACTCGTCTAGATTCTAAGAAAGAGTCGAAAACTGAAGCAGTGCAGGGCGTAATTGCCAAGCGTTTAGAAGATGAAGATATTCATGTTGGCCCTAGTGATTATGTTCCTTGGCAAAAAGATAACAAGGTGGCATTTATTCGTATTGAAGGTAAATTGTTTGGCGACGTGCCAATGAATTTGGAAATGAGGCTTTCAGTCGAAGATTCGCCCAATTCAGCGGGAGTGGTCATCGATGCTATTCGCTGTTGTAAGCTAGGTCTAGATCGCGGTATTGGTGGCGTGTTGACAGCACCTTCTGCTTACTTTATGAAACATCCACCAGAACAGTTTACTGATGATGAGGCTTATCAAATGACTGAGGCTTTTATTTTCGAGCAATAATCTAATTTACGTCTATTATCAATTAGTTCTTGAATTAAAGCATTTTCCAGCTTTTTAATTCATACAAGACTTAATTTATTTTTTAAATATTAAAATCTAAAGGTTAGAATTGCCAACTGGTTTTTCTAACTTTTTTTCTTACAAGTACTTAAGTACTTTGCTTTAAAGTCTAATTGTGTCGAAAATAGGTAATAATTCTGCTTGTTAAGTTTAGTAGCGATCGCTGTGCTTGCTTTTGTATTTTATATATTTTGGCGATTTGTTTCTAAAACTATCGAACTAGAAACACCTGCCTAATACTAAAAAAGTTAATTAACTATCAATTTATTAAATCAATCTAAAAATATGTCTTTAGATACATTAAAATGCTAGATATATATCATATAATACTTTCGTATATTTATCAAAAATCAGAATAATTAAGCTTTATGAAAAATATATTAAGGTTTTCGACTGCATTAATTTTAGTTCCTAAACCATTCTCTATGCCAAAAAATACTCATGTTAATCTCAATCAAGACTCTATATTAGAAGAGAAAATTAAAGTTGTCGAAACACTGAAGCAAGATGATTGTACGGCGAGCGAAGATGTAGATTATGTTCCCAATATTGGATTTGAAGCAGAAGATATAAAATGTAATGATGCTCAGAAATATGAGATATTTTTAGACAAAAATTTTAGCTTCACCTTCAAACGAGAAGATCTTAATTGATTTTGGAGTTAGCTGCTCGCTCCTACTTGCCGATATAAACGAGTACATTGTCGTCGATCTTTTCCGCTATTTTATTGGCCCTAACCGCCACTTACCTTGGCTTTGTAGCCGATTTTGGTCAGGGTTTCTAATAGTTTTTGCTTGTGGTCACCCTGAATTTCTAAACTGTTATCTTTAACTGTCCCACCGCTGCCACACTGACTTTTCAGCTTTTTCAATAGTTGACTAAGAGTTTCTGGCTTATGTTGAAACCCCGTAATAATCGTCACAGTCTTACCTTTACGCCCCGATCGCGTTGCCTGTATTCTTAAATCCTGTTGGTTGGGTGAAAGATCGGCAACTCCCCTCGCCATAGCTTTGGAGTTATCTACGTTACCGAACTCTTGATATGCAATGGGATTTTGTTTCGATTTCCGTTGACCAGCCATATTTATTAGTCGAACCCAAAGGACTGAATATTTAACACAATAGTATCAAGTTATTACTCAAGCACAACAGTACCAAGATATGATATTTGTGCAATCAAGGCACTATTAATTAAGCATCATGTCTGTAGGAAAAGAACCATCAGAAATTTTAGAGCGTAAACTAGCTTACAAAGGGCGTAAGTTTGACTATGAAGTTGTGAAACTGCGTTTACCTAATGGTGTGGAGGGAGAATGGGAATGTATCCGCCATCCAGGAGGTGCGTTAGCCGTTCCTGTCACGGCTGATGGTAAGTTTGTCTTGGTGAGACAATATCGCTTCACAGTAGAAGGTAGACTGCTCGAATTTCCAGCAGGCACAGTAGAAGCCAATGAATCTCCTTTTGAAACGATTAAGCGAGAAATAGAGGAAGAAACGGGCTATAGAGCTAATAAATGGCAGGATATGGGGAAATTTATCCTCGCCCCAGGATATTCTGATGAATATATTTATGCTTTTCTGGCACAAGATCTAGAAAAGTTAGCGACACCACCACAGCAGGATGAGGACGAAGATATGGAAGTGGTGTTAATGAGTGAGTCAGAATTAGAAGCAGCTATTCTTAACGGTGAACCAATTGATGGCAAATCCATCGCCAGTTTTTATATGGCACGTGCTTATCTAAATGTTTAAATAATATCTAAATGTAGAATATTATTACACTCATCGATATTCGATTATCCACCTAGGAGAATAATCAGTGATCGAAACCATTAACATTAAAGCCTTAGCTAATTCCATCACTGACGAACAATTCGAGCAGCTTTGCGCTCAAAATCGGGATACCAAATTTGAGCTAACTAGCCAAGGAGAATTAATCGTTATGTCTCCAACAGGGAGTGAAAGCGGAAGACAAAATGGTGACTTGTTTGGGCAAATTTGGTATTGGAATCGCCAGACTCAGCTAGGTATCGTATTTGATTCCTCAACAGGCTTTACTTTACCTAACGATGCCAAACGCTCTCCCGATGTTAGCTGGATTATAAAATCTCGCTGGGATGAACTATCTATCAAGCAAAAAAGAAAATTTGCTCCCATAGCTCCAGACTTTGTAATTGAGCTTCTTTCTCCTAACGATCGCTTGTCTGATGTGCAAAGTAAAATGACAGAATATCAAGCTTGTGGAGTTAAATTAGGATGGTTAATTTATCCTGATGAGAAAAGAGTAGAGATATATCGTCTGGGCAAAGAAACTGAAGTCTTGCTTGAACTTAAAAACCTTTCAGGAGAAGACCTAATGCCTAAATTAACTGTAGATTTACAGGAAATATTTTAAAATAAGCTTTAGTCAAGATCTAATCACAAGATGAAACTCAATAGTCAATTTGGTCTACCCACTGTATCAATACTTATTTCAAGTTTTTTTACTTTATTTATTGCCTTGCTCGTGACGATTTCCTGGGGAGTTGCTCCTGCTTGGAGTGCTGACTACAATAAGCAATCCTGGATTAACTCAGATTTTTCCCACCAAGATTTAAGAGATGCTAGTTTCGACCATACTAATCTGCGAGACAGCGATCTAAGTTTTATTGATGCTACGGGAGTACGTTTTTTTGGAGCAAATTTGGCTCAAGCCAATCTAGAAGGTGCTAACCTCAGTTTTGCTAGTTTGGAGTCAGTTCGCCTCACCCGTGCCAACTTAACAAACGCCGTCTTAACTGGAGCATATCTGACTAACGCTTTAATGAATGAGACGATTATTACAGGAGCAGACTTTACCGACGCTTTGCTCAGTCCCACCACCGAAAAAAAACTATGTGAAGTTGCCAGTGGAACTAACCCAACTACAGGTCGCAATACAAAAGATACGTTGTATTGTCCTTAACATAAATATTTCAGCAGTGAATTTAGCGATCGCCATCTTTAAGTTCTGTAATTGTTGGTAAATTTAGCAAAAATGGCTCAAAGCTAATAGCCGAGTGAGTAACGGTACAGTATTTTGTTTTGTCACTAGTGAAGTTATGTTGATAATTCTGAGAATTCTTAAGATTCTCTTTATATTTGTGTTAGCTTCTTAGAGTATTCAAATTTACTTTATTGCAAATAGTCGTTAGGCTAAAATTCAACATTATGAGAAATACTAATATAGAATCAAGAATCGTCCATGCGGTTTGGTCTTCTGTATCAGCTATCAACCAACAGGTGTTGTTACAGCTAGACGATCGAGATTTAATCCAGCAAATTATGTGCCAGATCGATAAATCTTCCAGTTTGAGTTCGGAAGATCGTCAGAATTTAATTGGTTACATTAGCTCTAAAATGATGTTGATTAGAGATATCGCTGGGTCTTAATCTTGTGGGTCTAAATCATAAATTGGGTAAAAATGTCACAATAATAGAGAATTAAATCTAATATAGTGACCCAGAGTCCGACCCTATAGAACCACTTGTGAATCTAATCGCTGCTAATTTTGAGTTAAATCCGCAAGAATTATTTCCCTTTGAGCTAGACGAATTCCAACATCAGGCGATCGCCGCCCTAGCAGCAGATAAATCTGTAGTTATTTGCGCCCCTACAGGTTCGGGAAAAACTCTAATTGGTGAATATGCCATTTATCGCGCTTTAAGCCACGGCAAGCGAGTATTTTATACGACTCCTCTCAAGGCTCTTTCTAATCAAAAATTTCGCGACTTTCAAGACCAGTTTGCCCAAGGCGACTCCCGCAAGATTGGTCTTTTGACGGGGGATACAATTGTCAATCCGAATGCCGATGTGGTGGTTATGACCACGGAGATCTTTCGCAATATGCTCTACGAAACTCCCATCGGACAGCTGGGTACAACTCTAGCGGATGTTGAAGCAGTGGTGCTGGATGAGTGCCACTATATTAGCAATCGCTTTCGAGGGACAGTATGGGAAGAATCAATTATTTATTGCCCTCCCCAAATTCAGCTAGTGGCTTTATCGGCGACCATTGGTAATCCTCAAGAGTTAACCGACTGGATTACGAAGGTGCGTAATTCTAAGCCGAACAACACGACTAAATATGAGTGCGAACTAATCAATTCCAATTTTCGCCCTGTACCATTGCGCTATTACTTTTGCGATCGCAGTGGGCTACACCGACTCTTAAACCAAACGGAAACCGAAATCAGTCCTAAGCTTAAATCCTCTGCCCCCCGAAAAGGACAAAAGCCCAAACGCCTGAAAATTAAAGATTGCCCCAAAATTTATCAGGTGGTACAGCAGCTACACAATAAAGACATGCTCCCAGCGATCTATATTATTTTTAGTCGACGGGGTTGTGATAAGGCAGTAGAAATGATCGATGGTCTAGCTTTAGTCTCCTTAGAAGAAGGGCAGCAAATTGAAAGTATTTTACTGTATTTCTTCTTAACCAATAACGTAGATTTACAGACAGCATTGTTAACCCATTTTGGTTTAGCTAATTCGGAATTAGCCGAATTACTGCGAGATTATCTAGCTGATAATGAGCAAGCAGAGATGAACTTAGCTAATTATCTAACAACTAATCCCAATCAAAAATATTTGCTGTGGCAATTCTTGTGTGAAAATTCCCAAATTGCTCGTATTGAACAGATTGAGCCTCTAATGCGGGGTATTGCTTCCCACCATGCTGGGCTACTACCCGCCTGGAAAGAACTAGTGGAAAGACTCTTTGAAATGGGATTAGTCAAGATTGTCTTTGCCACTGCCACCCTAGCAGCGGGAATTAATATGCCTGCTCGCACTACGGTGGTCTCAGCTCTTTCTAAGCGTACCGATGGGGGACACAGTATGCTTAGCCCCTCAGAATTTTTACAGATTGCAGGTAGAGCAGGTAGAAGAGGCAAAGATCGAGTGGGTCATGTGGTCACGATTCAAACTCCCTTTGAAGGGGCAAAAGAGGCAGCATTTCTGGCAACTTCAGGTGCTGAACCCTTAAGAAGCTGGTTTACTCCTTCTTATGGCATGGTATTAAACCTATTACAAAAATACACCTTACCTGAAGTCAAAGAATTACTAGAACGTAGTTTTGCCGAATATCTGTCGCAAAAAAGACTCGCTCCCGAACAAACGGCGATCGCCGAAATTACCACCGAACTAGCAAAGTTAGATATTTCTCTTGCTGCGGTTGCCCCAGGAAAATTAGCGGGCTATCAGAAACTAC
>JBDKJC010000206.1:0-6372 GCA_039796815.1 Cyanobacteriota bacterium
ATATTATTCTTGCTCTTAGAAAATTATGGATATATTCGATATTTATTACCAGAATTGCTTAAATTTAAATTTGGGAGTATTGAGTAAAATTCTATGTCACATATTACTAGCGTAATTTATAACTATTATGGTCAAAAAGCGATCGATCGGCTTTACTAATTGAAATTTCTTGAGTAAGTTTACTTAATATTGTTTTAAATCCTACTTCATTATCAAAAAAGCAGATGGAACTCAAATTAATCCCAATTATTCTAGCTGGTGGTAAAGGAGAGCGTTTCTGGCCAGTAAGCCGTCTTAAAAGACCTAAACAGTTTCTTTGTTTAGATGGTAGTGGTAGAAGTCTCTTGCAGTCTACCGCAGATCGTCTTCTAAATTTAGCGGGAGGATGGGAAAATCTTTGGGTAATTACCTCAGAAATTATTGCAGAGGGAGTGCAGAAGCAACTGCCAAATTTGCCTAAATCGAATATTTTAGTTGAGCCTCAAGGTCGAGACACAGCTGCTGCGGTAGCTTGGGCAACTTTAGAAGTAGCTAAAAAATATGGTGAAGATGTTGTGGTGGGCTTTTTTCCCTCAGATCATTGGATTGGAGATGTCGCCGCTTACAACAAAACTTTAAATGCCGCTATCCAACAGGCACTTTCTCAGCCATCTATTGTAACTTTAGGTATTACCCCTAATCAGCCTGCAACTGGCTATGGTTACATCGAACAAGGAGAGAAACAAGGAGATTTTAATCAATTACCTGTATATCAGGTAATTCGCTTTACCGAAAAACCAGACCGAGCTACCGCCAAGTCATTTATTAAAACAGGTAATTTTAGTTGGAATAGCGGTATGTTTATTTTCCAGGCAAAAGTTGCCTTAGCCGAATTAGCCAAATATGCTCCTCAGCTGTTGCAATCTCTAACGGAAAAAGGTCGTGATGCTTATGCTGAATTAAAAAAGGAAAGCATTGATTATGCACTAATGGAAAAAACCCAGCTAGCCTATGTTTTACCTGCTAATTTTGGCTGGGATGATTTAGGTGATTGGAATGGTGTAGAGCGACTGCTAAAAGGCGATCGAGATAATGTAGAGTTAGGTACTCATATTAGTAAAAACACTCAAGATGCCATAATTTATACTAGCGATCGCGACGAAGTAGTTGTCACTATTGGTCTTAAAGATGTAGTAATTGTCCGTGATGGCAAGGTAACACTGGTCGTGGATAAAAACCATACTCAGGACATCAAAGAGATAGTCAAGTCTTTGCATAATCATGCAGAATTGAAGCATTTTTTATAAAAGTTTTATAAAATTAATAGCTGTATTTTTTGTATTTTAAAAGAGCTAAACATTATTTGATTGATAGATTTGATTTATAGTTTTATTTTGTTTTTTATCTCAATAGACTACAAGCAAATTATCATGGCATAAGTCTAAATTAAAAATCCCCCGCCCAAAGGCGAGGGATTTATTTTTTAACTATCTAGTGAGTCTTGATTATTGCTAACCAAACTTACCAGCAGTAGAGGCAATTAGGAAGGCAGCATAGGTCAGTACATAACCCACTGTAAAGTGAGCCAGACCAATCACACGACCTTGAACGATGGACATAGCAACGGGCTTGTCTTTCCAACGAACTAGGTTCGCTAATGGAGTACGCTCGTGCGCCCAAACAATAGTTTCGATCAACTCTTGCCAGTAACCACGCCAAGAGATCAGGAACATAAAACCAGTTGCCCAAACTAGGTGTCCAAAGAGGAACATCCAAGCCCAAACAGAAAGGTTGTTAACACCGTAAGGATTATAGCCGTTGATCAATTGAGCAGAGTTTGCCCAGAGATAATCGCGGAACCAACCCATTAAGTAAGTAGAGTTTTCATTGAACTGAGCAACGTTACCCTGCCATACACCAAGATGTTTCCAGTGCCAGTAGAAGGTTAACCAGCCCAAGGTATTAAGCATCCAAAACATAGCTAAGTAGAAGGAATCCCAAGCTGAGATATCGCAAGTACCGCCACGACCAGGACCATCACAAGGGAAAGCAAAACCGAAGTCTTTCTTGTCTGGCATTAACTTGGAACCACGCGCATCTAAAGCACCTTTGACCAAGATTAAAACTGTGGTATGTAATCCTAAAGCGATCGCATGATGAACTAAGAAGTCTCCAGGTCCAATAGTGAGGAACAAAGAATTTGTGCCGCTATTAATCGCATCTAACCATCCAGGCAACCAAGCTGCACCAGTTTGAGTCACACTATCAGGATTAGAAAGCAAGACATCAAAGCCATAAAGAGCTTTTCCAGAGGCAGCTTGAACAAACTGTGCAAACACAGGCTCGATCAAGATTTGCTTTTCAGGAGTGCCAAAGGCTACTACTACGTCATTGTGTACGTACAAACTCAAGGTGTGGAAGCCAAGGAAGAGAGATACCCAACTTAAGTGAGAAATAATCGCTTCTTTGTGCTGCAAAGCTCTTGAAAGTACGTTGTTTTTGTTCGCTTCAGGGTCATAATCTCGAACCAGAAAGATTGCACCGTGAGCAAACGCACCGACCATCAAGAATCCAGCAATATATTGATGGTGAGTATATAAAGCTGCTTGAGTTGTATAGTCTCTAGCAATATATGCATAGGAAGGCAAGGAATACATATGTTGGGCGACCAAGGAAGTAACCGTACCTAAACTAGCCAAAGCCAAAGCTAATTGGAAGTGTAAGGAGTTATTCAAAGTGTCATACAATCCTCTGTGTCCTTCACCTAAACCGCCTTGAGGAGGTTTATGGGTATCCAAAATCTCTCTAATGCTATGACCAATACCGAAATTAGTACGGTACATATGTCCAGCAATGATGAAGATAACTGCGATCGCCAAGTGGTGATGAGCAATATCTGTCAACCAAAGAGACTCGGTTTGAGGATGAAAACCACCCAAGAAAGTCAAGATAGCTGTTCCTGCTCCCTCAGAAGTACCAAATACATGACCAGCAGTATCGGGATTCTGAGCATAAACACCCCAGTTAAGGCTAAAGAAGGGTCCTAAACCAGCGGGGTGGGGAGGAGTGGAAAGGAAGTTATCCCAACCAACGTGCTGTCCGCGAGATTCGGGGATAGCAACGTGAACGAGGTGTCCAGTCCAAGCTAAAGAACTTACCCCAAACAAACCAGCTAAGTGGTGGTTGAGGCGAGACTCAGCATTTTTAAACCAAGCCAAGCTAGGACGGAATTTTGGCTGTAAATGCAACCAACCAGCAAACAAGAAAATAGATGACAAGAGCAATAAGAAGATTGACCCTTGATATAATTCCTGGTTACTAGTCATACCAATGGTGTAAAACCAATGATAAACCCCAGAGTAGGCAATGTTTACTGGGTTAGAAGCTCCGCCTTGAGTAAAAGCATCAATTGCTGCCGATCCGAAGTGAGGATCCCAAATCGCGTGAGCGATGGGACTTGTATTTAAAGGATCTTTAATCCACTGTTCAAAGTTGCCTTGCCAAGCTACGTGAAACAGAGTACCGGAAGTCCACAAGAAGATAATGGCAATGTGACCAAAGTGAGAGGCAAAAATCTTTTGGTAAAGATTTTCCTCAGTCATACCATCATGCAGCTCAAAGTCATGAGCAGTGGCAATTCCGTACCAGATCCGACGAGTAGTCGGGTCTTGGGCGAGATCCTGGCTAAATTTGGGAAATTTAGTTGCCATAAGTTATGGGTATAATTCTCCTGTAAAGGTTGAAAATGAGCTAAATACAACTACTTATTTGTTACTCATTTCTGGCTTTTAGCTACTACCATTACAATATTTAATTTTACTCAATATTGCTAGATAGTAATTTTGTTAAAACACGGTTGCTGATTCAGCTTGCTAGTTTAAATTTAAATAAATTTAAACTTTAGTAACTAACTACCGTTGAATTTCTTTACTTACAATAAATTTTGAACCGAAGTTCGATATCGTAATTTTGGTTTTGTCAATCTCCCAAGACAGATTTAAAGATTTAACTATCTTGAAAGACTGACATTACTTTTGAAATAGCTACAACGATAGCGTTCTAGCTAAGAAGAATGCCCAGGTGGTAACAATTCCTCCTAATAAGTAGTGAGCTACACCTACTGCACGACCTTGAGTAATACTCAAAGCACGAGGTTGAATAGCTGGAGCTACTTTTAGTTTGTTGTGCGCCCAAACGATCGACTCAATCAATTCTTGCCAATAGCCACGTCCACTAAAGAGGAACATTAAGCTGAAGGCAAATACGAAGTGACCTGCTAGGAACATAATCCCATAAGCAGATAGAGCCGAACCGTAAGTATTAATAACTTGAGAAGCTTGCGCCCACAGGAAGTCACGCAACCAACCGTTAATACAAATCGCACTTTGAGCAAAATTACCTGCGGTAATATGAGATACCGTACCGTCGGGAGATACCGTTCCCCAAACATCTGACTGCATTTTCCAACTAAAGTGGAAAATTACTACAGAAATCGCGTTGTACATCCAGAATAAGCCTAAGAACACATGATCCCAAGCTGATACTTGGCAAGTACCACCACGACCAGGGCCGTCACAAGGGAAGCGGAAACCTAGATTAGCTTTATCGGGAATTAGGCGAGAACTACGGGCGTAGAGCACACCTTTCAAGAGGATTAGGGCAGTTACATGGATGGTAAAAGCGTGAATATGGTGAACCATAAAGTCAGCCGTACCTAGTGCAATGGGCATCATTGCTACCTTGCCACCAACCGCTACAATACCACCACCAAAAGCATAGCTTGCTGGCTCGATCGCTGTAGGAGCTGTAGTTCCTGGTGCTAAAGTATGTAGGTTTTGCACCCACTGAGCAAAGATTGGCTGAAGTTGAATCGCCGTATCCGAGAACATATCTTGGGGACGACCCAATGCTCTCATAGTGTCATTATGAATGTACAAACCAAAGCTATGGAAGCCAAGGAAAATACATACCCAGTTAAGGTGTGAAATAATTGCATCGCGAACACGGAGTACACGGTCAACCACGTTATTTACGTTCTTAGCTGGATCGTAGTCACGCACCATATAAATCGCGCCATGCGCTCCCGCACCAACAATAAAGAAGGCACCAATCCACATGTGGTGAGTAAAGAGTGATATCTGAGTCGCATAGTCGATCGCCATGTAAGGATATGGAGGCATGGCGTACATATGCTGTGCCACGATAATTGTTAGAGAACCGAGCATTGCTAAGTTAACTGCCAATTGAGCGTGCCAAGAAGTTGTCAAGATCTCATAAAGACCTCTGTGACCTTCTCCACCAAACAATAAAGGATCTCCTTTGTGACCGTCTAAAATTTCCTTCATGCTGTGACCAATACCAAAGTTGGTACGGTACATATGACCAGCAATAATAAACAGTACGGCAAGAGCCAAATGATGATGTGCTGTATCAGATAACCACAAACCACCAGTTACAGGGTTCAAACCACCTTTAAAAGTCAAAAAGTCAGAATATACACCCCAGTTAAGAGTGAAGAAAGGTCGTAACCCTTCTGCAAAACTTGGATATAATTCCGCCATCTTGCTGGGATCGAGGATGAACTCGTGAGGTAGAGGAATATCTGCTGGAGCAACTCCCGCATCTAACAGCTTATTAATTGGTAGAGATACGTGAATCTGGTGTCCAGCCCAGCTAAGACAGCCTAAGCCTAATAAACCAGCTAAATGGTGGTTCATCATCGATTCCACGTTTTGGAACCATTCCAACTTGGGCGCTCGCTTGTGGTAATGGAACCAGCCAGCAAAGATCATCAGAGCCGCCATTACTAATCCACCAATAGCCGTACAGTACAACTGAAAACTATTGGTAAATCCCGATGCTCTCCATAGATAAAAGAATCCCGATGTGATCTGGATTCCGTGGAAACCACCACCGACATCGGCATTAAGAATACCTTGCCCAACAATGGGCCAAACTACTTGGGCGCTAGGTTTAATTGCAGTAGGGTCTAGAAGCCAAGCTTCGTAGTTGGAAAAGCGAGCTCCGTGGAAATACATTCCGCTTAACCACACAAAAACTACTGCTAGATGACCAAAATGCGCACTAAATATTTTTCGCGAAATATCTTCTAAGTCACTGGTATGACTGTCAAAATCATGAGCATCAGCGTGAAGATTCCAAATCCAAGCGGTTGTTTTAGGACCTCTGGCTAAAGTTCGGTCAAAGTGACCTGGCTTGCCCCATTTCTCGAAAGAAGTTGGGACTGGATCTACATCAACTGTTACCTTGACTTTCGCCTCGTCTTTTTGAGGACTAATTGTCATGAGGATTCTCCTCTCAGGGCAATAGATTTTAGATTTAGATTTTCCTATTCTGAAGAACAGGTTTTTTATTATGTAAAAAGAGAGATCG
>JBDKJC010000207.1:0-6371 GCA_039796815.1 Cyanobacteriota bacterium
ATGAATAATGAAAATAACAATCTACGTAGACGTGATTTATTAAAGGGGGTTGGCTATTTTGCTACAGGCTTGGCTCTTTCTCAATTAGCTAGCTGTACTCCAGGGGAACAAGCTCCTAACACAGATACAGAAACAGATTCAACAGGCAAAGAAAGTTCAGCAGCTAGCCAAGAACCAGTAAAAATAGGTTTAGTGGCGGCTTTGACAGGGGAATCGGCTTTATCAGGGGAGGCAATCTCTCGCGGTTTGCAGGTTGCTATTGATGAAGTTAATACTACAGGAGGAGTATTAGGAGGAAGATCTTTAGAATTAGTTAGTCGGGATGATGAATCTGATCCTGCTAAAGGAGTTGCTGCTGCTAGAGAATTAATCGAACAAGAAGATGTCGCGGTGGTTTTTGGCGGACTTGATTCTCCTGTTTCTTTGGCAATGCTTCCTGTTTTTCATGAGTTAACCACTCCTTACATGGGAGTTTGGGCAGCAGCGACAGGCATTACTCGCAATGATTTTCAACCTAACTATGCTTTTCGCGTCTCAGCTAATGATAATTTAGTCGATAAGTTTCTCCTGCGTTACGCCAAGCAAAAATATAATGTCAGTAAAGTAGGTTTAATGCTGATTAATAATCCTTGGGGAGAATCGAATCAAGCAGGATTTGAAGAATGGAGCAAAAAATTTCAAATCGAGATTGCTGGGATGGAAAAGTTCAACGAAGAAGATAGTGATGTCACCCCACAGCTGACCAGACTCAAAGATGCTGGGACGCAAGTGCTGATGTTGGTGGCAAATGCTGCTCCCGCTGCTCAGGTAATGCGATCGCTAACTCGGATTAAGTGGGATGTCCCAATCGTTTCTCACTGGGGTATTTCTGGAGGGCGTTTTCCCGAACTGGCAGGAGATATTGCTAATCAAGTGGAATTTATCCAAACCTATAGCTTTTTTGGTACTCAATCACCAATAGGTAAAAAAGTTCTTCAAAAATTAACTGAAAAATTCCAGCTCAAAGACCCTAGTGAAATTCTTGCCCCTATCGGGACGGCAAACTCTTATGATGCTTTGATGTTAACTGCTAAGGCGATCGGGCAAGCAGGTTCTACAGAAGGTGCAAAAATACAGGCTGCTTTGGAAAGTCTACCTCCATATGAAGGCTTGATTAAAACCTATAACAAACCTTTTACACCTGATAACCATGATGCTTTAACCGAAGATGATTACATTATGGTACGTTGGCAGGGAAATAAAATTGTTCCAGTTGCACAAAAAATCTAGTATATTTTCATTTGCTAAATTTAAGTAAAATTTTTGTTTTTTTCTTGTACGATAATGATTATCATTATTTGTTTATTTTAATAAAATAAATGCTAATCAACATTCCTAAAATGCTACTAAGCTTTTTTTGTACTTACAGAAGACATTTTTTAAAATACTCCTTGTTAACTGGTTTAGCTTGCCTCTCAGCTATATCGATCGATGCCGTTGCTAGGGCGCAAAATAATTCCAGTCCCAAAATTGTCACAACTTTCCTGCCCATTCATCTGTTTACCGAAGCCGTAGTGGGAGAGACAGGACAAGTGGAGATCTTGATTTCTCCTGGTACAGAAGTTCACGATTATCAAGCCACTCCAGATGATGCCAAAATCTTAGCAACAGCAGATGTTTTAGTAGAAAACGGATTGGGTATTGAAGGGTTTTTAGAAAGTTTAGTAGCGAATGCAGGTAACTCTCAGCTACAGCAAATTGTTGCCAGTGATAGGATAGAGGTGATTGAGGAGGAAGCAGGAGAACATGGACACCATAACGAAGGGGGAAATCCCCATGTTTGGTTAGATCCAGTTTTAGCCCAACAACAGGTTGCCAATATTCGCGATCGCTTAATTGCGATCGACCCCACTAACGCAGATAGCTATCGTACCAATGGTTCGGCGTATATCCAACAACTACAACAGTTAGATAGTGAATTTAAACAAAAATTAGCACCAGTCAAAGGCTGTAATTTTATTACTTTTCATGATGCTTTTCCCTATTTAGCCCAACGCTACGGACTAAAGCAAGAAGCGATCGTGGAAATTCCCGAAGATAGTATTACTCCCAAAGATATCCAACGAGTACAACAAGCTGCGGAACAATATCAAGTTAAAGCCTTACTAACCGAACCTGGAATTGAAGATAAACGCATCCAGCAAATATCTAGTGATTTAAATCTACCATTAGAAGCGATCGATCCTATGGAGTCGGGAGAAACCGATCCACAATATTATTTTCAAGTCATGCGGGTTAATTTAGCAGCTTTAGAAAGAGCATGTCAATAATCATTGAACATTGATCATTGAACAGTACTCAAGGAACTCATGAATGATGAATGATAAATGTTTAGACTTGTACCTTTTTTTGCCAAATCATTAAATTCAATGTACGAAAAATTATCTGTTACCCAACCTATAGTTACAGTCAAAGATTTATCGGTGATGCGTGGAGAGTATTTAGCAGTAGATCGTGTTTCTTTTGAACTATTTCCAGGTACTCATACGGCGATTATTGGCCCTAACGGTGCAGGGAAAAGCACTTTAATCAAAACTATTTTAGGCTTAATTGAAAAGCGATCGGGTGAAGTTAAGTTATTTAACTCTACTGACAAACAGTTCAATCGATTTAAAACTGAAATTGGTTATATTCCGCAAAAGTTTCCTTTTGATCGTACTTTTCCTTTAACTGTATCCGAGTTAGTGGGTTTGGGATTAAATACTAAGCAATGGTGGTACGACCGTAAACGCAAACATAGAATTATTCATCAAGCATTAGAACAAGTTCATCTGAGTAAACAAGCCAAACAAAAAATCGGTACTCTTAGCGGAGGAGAATTAAAACGAGTCTTACTAGCTTATTGTTTAGTTATTCCCCGTCGGCTTTTAGTCTTAGATGAAGCTTTGGCAGGAGTAGATGCTACGGGAGAAATCGAATTTGCTGCTTTACTAAATAATCTCAAACAAGAACAAAACTGGACGATTTTGGAAGTTTCCCACGATTTAGATTTAGTTAGTAAATATTGCGACTCAGTTATCTGTCTCAATCGCCAGTTACTATATCAAGGTTCACCTCAAGATACTTTGACACCAGAAAACTTATTACAAATATACGGTTCTTTAGTTAGTCCTACCTGTCATCACCATGAACCTACCAGACTTACTGAGTCTTTTTAGCTTACCCTTTATGCAACGGGCAATCCTTGGAGGTGTGCTGTTTGGCATTTTGGGGGGAATTTTAGGCAGCTTTTTAATTCTGCGTCGTCTCTCTTTATTTGGCGATACAGTCGGACATTCAGCGATGTTAGGAGTAGTTTTAGCTGCTTTACTGGAGCTTCCTTCCACTGGGACATTAATCGGTTTTACTGTCGCTTTTGGCTTAGCAGTTATTTATCTAATCGACAAAACCGATTTAGGTAGCGATACAGTATTATGTATTGCTCTATCGGGTTCAGTGGCTCTAGGGACAATTGGCTTTAGTTATTTAAAGGGATATCGAGGTAATTTATTATCAATTTTGTTTGGCGATATTTTAGCAATAAGTAATACAGATTTAATTCTATTGTTGTTACTGTTGAGTGTAACTTTAGCTTGGTTAATCATCAGTTTACCAGAGCAAATTTTATTAACTCTCAACAGCGATTTGGCGATCGTAAAAGGTGTACCCGTTCGCAGTCATCGTTATCTATTTATTGTTCTTTTAGCCATCACTATTGCCCTAACTATTCGTGCAGTTGGTATTTTACTGGTTAACGGTTTTCTAGTTATTCCTGCTGCTACCGCTAGATTAATTTGTCAGCAGTTTGTCCCATTTTTAGCCACTGCCGCGGGTGCAGGTGCGCTAAGTGGAGTAATGGGAATGGTAATTTCTGGCGCATTTGATTTGCCTAGTGGCCCAAGTATTGTTTTGGTTCAGTTGTTTGGGTTTTTGGCTGTCGCTTTATGGTGTCGGCAAAGCTAAATATTCGAGATTATACTAAGTAAGTCACATAATCATAGATTTGTGGCTTGGTAGCATTTGGATTTTAAATCATGCAGCATTACCTTTCATTTAAATTAAAAGAAAAAAATAACTGTGTTCGCCAGAAATTTTAAAAGCAGTTAGAAAATGCGATCGCCAATTAACCAAAACCTCTACCTCGCTTAGACTCAGACCAAATAATCAACTCCCCATCTCGACCGCCAGCAGCTAACAGTTGACCATCTATACTCCAAGCGAGAGAAGAAAAACCATCAGGCGCACCTTCCAAAATCTGCCCGACTTGTTTGGCTTTTGTCCACAAACACAAGCAGCCATCATCAGCAGCAGAAGCGAGTAATAAACTATTGGGGTGAAACTCCAAAGCTTGAACTTTATCATTGTGTAAAGTTAAAACGCGGGCATCCCAGCCATCTTCATCATCAGTTTCTTTTTTCCAGACGGCAATTCCTTCCATACTTGATGCTGCTAGTAAAGGTGCATGATTTGCCAATGATTGCGACCAAGTTAAATTAGAAATCTTCCCAGGAAAACCCTGCATGATCCAAGGGAAATCGCTGCCGTATTCTAAAACGGTAACAGTATTGTCCAAATTACCAGAAGCAATATATTTACTATCCCCAGACCAAGCAATAACAATGCTAGCCGACGGCATGTCGATTAGATAAGGGTCATCATCCCAATCTTTAGTAGACCAAATTTTGACTCCACCATCACCTGCGATCGCAATATTTTTTCCATTTGGTTGCCAAGCTAAATCTAAGACGGAAGAATTATTAAAAGGCAAAGTGGTTACTACTGTTTGGCTATCGGCATCCCAAATTTGAACATAACGCCCCATACTAAAGGCTAATTGATTCTCAGTAGGACTCCAGCTCAGTTTATCTATCCATTTAGACCCATTATCTAAAGTAAATATTTCTTCTAATTTCTCCTTAGAAAAGGAAGAGGTTATCTGCCATACTCTAACTTTACCATCCTGTCCCCCAGCAGCTAGAAACCTGCCATCACTAGAAAAAGCCAGACAGTCTATCGATACTGAACCCGCAGGTAATAAAGTAATTAGACTGTCATCTTGCCATAAAACCACCTCGCCAGCAGCGGAACTAGCAGCTAAAAGACCATTGAGCGACCAAGCTACCGCCGTAACGTATTCTGAGAGATTACCCTGCCACTGTTGCTGATATAAGATTTTGCTTTTTTCCCCTACACCAAACATTGTCTAAAGTCCTCTTTCAACTGGGCTTCATCCAAATCACGACCAATGAACACTAATTCATTCTTACGAGTTTCCTCTTCTTTCCAAGGGCGATCTGCTTTACCATCAAGTAACATATGCACTCCCTGGAAGACAAACCGTTCATCTTCTCCAGCAATATTTAGAATACCTTTCATGCGGAAAATATCTACACCTTTGGTTTGTAGTAAGTTACTCAACCAATTGTTTAGTTTCTGTCCGTCTAGTTCTCCAGATTCGACGATGGCGAAAGATTTGACTGTTTCATCGTGTTCGTGGGCATCTTCACTTAAAAAATTGGGGTCGATTTCTAAAGCACGCTCAAGGTCAAATGCTTGCACTCCCAATAACGCATCCATTGATAACTCAGAGTTTCGAGTCCGATAGATTTTCGCTATTTTATTCATCCCGTGAATTTTGCTTGACAATTTATCTAATTCTTCAGGGCTAACAAGATCGGTTTTATTAAGGAGAATTACATCGGCAAAAGCAATTTGTTCCTGTGCCTCCTCCGCATCCCAATGTTGCTGAATATGTTTGGCATCAACGACTGTAACTACTGCATCTAAAGCAATCTTGCCCCGTAGATCTTCATCCACAAAGAAAGTTTGAATCACGGGGGCAGGATCGGCTAACCCAGTAGTTTCGATTACCAAATGGTCGAATTGATGACGACGCTTCATTAAATTGCCAATAATCCGCATCAGGTCACCGCGAACCGTACAGCAAATACAGCCGTTATTCATCTCAAAGATTTCTTCATCGGCATCAATTACTAGTTGATTATCAATACCCACTTCTCCAAACTCATTAACGATGACCGCTACTTTCTTGCCGTGTTCGTGGGTCAGAATGCGATTGAGGAGAGTGGTTTTTCCTGCACCAAGATAGCCAGTTAGTACGGTGACAGGAACAGTGTTGCTGGTTGTCGCTACCATAATCTAATTCTAAAACTCTTTTAGATAATGATAATCGATCTCATTACGATTTAAACAGTTTTTTATCTTAAGGCAAATTAATTTTCTACGTAGATACACAAATTTTTCTTTGGGCATCAGCAGAACCGAATTTTAATCGCAACGGCGATCGCACTAAGTTTTTCACCCCATTTCTCACTCCATCTGGTAAACCCATA
>JBDKJC010000208.1:0-6370 GCA_039796815.1 Cyanobacteriota bacterium
GTAAAGAGCCAGGGAGATGAGATTTGGTTTTATACAGGATATAGTACCAATTACTCTCCTTTATGGCATCTTGATTCCGCACCAATTAATTTTCGTATTGCCCAAGGATGGATTGCCCAAAGTTTAGATTTAAAAGGTGTTCTCATCGCCAGAGCAGATACTTGGACAGAAAATCCCTGGGAAGAAGTACCGATTTATGTCCAGGGAGATACAGATTATCCTGGCATAGAGATGTTTTTCTATCCAGGAGATAAAGTAGGCTTAAATCAGGTTGTTCCTTCCATCAGACTGAAAAGGCTTAGAGAAGGAATGGAAGACTATGAATACACTGAAATCTTAAAAAAGCTAGGATATCAAAATTGGGCAATGACAATTGTTCAAAATGTAGGTAAAAACTGGAAAGATTGGACAAAAGATATTAATAAATTAGATTCCGCCAGACAAAAATTAGGGAAAAAAATTCATCAACTTTCCTTCAGTTAAATTTGGTTTAGTAGTACTATATATGTAAGTACTTAATTAAGTATAATATCGAGATTGTTTGATGCGGAGGTGCTTTGAATCAATTTAAAATAAGTTTTCAAGACTTTCAACAGTGCTTAAAAATTTCCCCATTGCCAATAATTTCGCTCTTGCTTTATATGGGGTTAAAAAGTACAACCATTCTTCCAGGAGGTCTGCACGAAGTCAATGGAGCTTATCATCCTGCTTACCTCGGTTGGTACGATTTTGTATTAGGATATGCAATTATTTTTAGTTTTATAACTGGCTCCCCTAAACTAAAACTAAAAGACTTTTTTCTAGGGCTAGTTATTTTATTTATCATCTCTGCAAGCTGGGTTAATTCATACCAAGCAGATAAAATGTTTATCGTAGCTGGATTAGTCTGTTTTTTACGGTTTTTTTTAGTTTTTACATTTGCCAAAGCCTTAGTTCGTCAATTAGGCTACCAAACTGCCGAAAGTGTGTTGTTATTTGTTTATGCTATTATAGCTGTCAGCGCAATTTTGTGGTACAGTCTCCAATTTGGCACTGTTCAAAATCGAATGGCTGCCTCAGCAATGACTTCTGCTAGTTTTGGTCAAGTTTCAGGAATTATCTGCTTAGTTTTCTATGCTAAAAAGCATTATTTAGCTTTATTTTTTAGTTTTATCTTTCTTTTCCTAAGTTTTTCTAGGACTTCTTTACTCCTATTTTTAATGCTTATTATCATTCAAAATCGGCGATTAATTCCCCTGAACTTAGTTAAATATGTGCTTGTTTTTCTCCTCTTAGGGATAGTGGGAATCACAATTTTACAGAAATATGGTGGCAAAGAAACTCAAGTCGTGCTGAAATCACGCTTTAGCACGGAGGAAGTTTCCCAATTAAACGGTAGAAATGAGATTTGGGCTAAGGCTATAGAACAGTTTAAGGAAGGAGAAGTGCCTCTAACTGGGGTAGGATTCCATATGACCCCCACACTCATTCAAAACAATAACCTTAAGCTCTATAAGTCTGAGGATGCTGGTGGCTATTCCCCGCTACCTCACTTCCATAGCATTTTGGTTGAGTATAGTTTGAGCTTGGGAATTTTTGCTTTCGTAATATTTTTCTATTTAATCAAAAGAATCTGGCAGACTTTTCAGCATAATTGTTCCCCTGCATTTTTTATCTTTGCCTTTTTTCTTTTGTCTCAGGTAATAGACTACACTTTCTATCCTCCCAAAGAAATAATTATTTTTGCCTTGATGCTGGGATTAGCAGATGGTCAATTAAGCTCGACTTTAGCGAAAATTAAGAGCATAGATACAAAGAGTGCTAACCCAGAAAAATCTTTGTACTTAAAGTTAAGGCATTAGTAAAGTTTGGTAGTAGTTTAAAATGTTAAACCTTTGGTGGTGCATTTTTTAAATTATTTCTTAGTTAGCTCGTTAAGATAGATTTCGTCGCAACAACAAAATCTTTTTACTATTTTTTCTCTTTACCAATTGTATGCAAAAATAAGTTGGATATAGTAATTACAAGTGTAGTAAAAAATTATCAATCAGTTAAAAATTTTCGTTAATGAGATGAGAGGAATTGGTTAACAGCTTATGGGAATTACATACAGTAGCGCAGCCTTAATGGCTCAAGCAAAACAAAGTAACGTTTGTTTCGACAAAATACTGACAATTGGACATCAATATTTAAATATATCGCCAAAACAAGTAAAACAGCTGGCTAAATCTTATTCTCCTATGATAGATGCATCTGACTTTTCCCATGAACGATATGCCGACAAGTTTTTCAAGGCATTTCTAAATGCCCAGAACGTGATGTCAATGGATTACTCTGACTATGAAAATTGTGACATTGTTCATGATATGAATTATCCTGTCGATCCCAGTTATCATGAAAAATTTGACGCAGTTATCGACGGAGGCTCTCTCGAGCATATATTTAACCTTCCCGTTGCTATTACTAATTATATGAACTTAGTTAAAAAAGGAGGAAGTCTTTTCATATTCACAACAGCCAATAATCATACAGGACACGGATTTTATCAGTTTAGTCCAGAATTATTTTTTAGGATATTCCAGCCAGAAAACGGCTTTGAGATTCGCGACATCATACTAGAAAAGCACTCTTTTCCTGGTCTAGAATTAAGTCATAAAACAAAGTGTTTTTCAGTTGTTGACCCTTCTATTGTAAAAAGTAGAGTAGGCTTAGTTTCCAACTCTCCAGTCATGATAATGGTTCATGCGATAAAGACCGAGAGAAAGTCTGTATTTACTAATTACCCAATTCAATCTGATTACTTATCTGCCTATAGCAATCGTGTCAATCAGCCTTCTGTTCAAGTTAATAATATTTATACCTCATTCTTGAATTTATTGAAGAAATTTTTAAAAAAGCTGCTGCCACTGCAATATAAAAGTTTTATTGATGGCAAACGTCAACTATTACTTTTTTCTTTCTCAAACAATCGATTTTATAAGAGGTGGTATCCATAGGAAATTGTATTGTTGCTATTATTGAGCATTTTATGTATTACTACAATGCTTGGTTAAATCTTGAGTAAAAGCAAAGTAAATAAAATAAACTGTGGAATATAAGTGTTTAAATCAATTTTAAAAAATTTTTTTTTGCTAATAATTGCTATTAGTTTAAGCACATTATTAATTTCTTTAAAAACTGAATATTTAAACTCATCTTCTACCTCGCCTCAAGTATGGGTGAAAAATAGTATGGAGCGAATCATGCTCCAAGATCCCGCTGAAAATATCCACGATATCCATTTATACGCAGCTCGCGGAGAGTATGAATCCTTCCAGATTGCCATCAACGCCAAGCAAGATGATGCAGTGGTTACTAATGTTGAAGTTTCAGACTTAAATGGGCGGGAAAATCATTTAATTTCTCAGGACAATATTACTCTTTACCGCGAGCATTATGTAAATGTAACCAAACTCAGTCCCTCCTCGATAACCAACAAAGTTAAATCCTTGGGTAAAGGTTGGTATCCTGATGGCTTAATTCCGTTTGTCGATCCACAGACAGGGAATGATTTAGTTAATGCCGAATTAGATGCAATTCCTCTTCAGCTCAAACAAGGAAACAATCAAACTATTTGGGTAGACATTTTCGTCCCCAGAGATACTCCGGCTAATGATTATCAGGGAACATATACTGTTATAAGCGATCGCGGAAAAGTAACTGGTAAAATTTTACTGACGGTTTGGGATTTTGAGCTACCTTTAAAGCCATCTTTACAATCGGCATTTCTGTCATGGGAACAAAATGATAAAAATACCTTGATTGAGCTACTGAAGCATCGAGTTATGCCCGCAGCGACAATTAATCCAGAAGATGAAAGGGAGTTAATCGATCAATGGGGATTAACTTCTGTTCGTCTTCCTTTTTGGAGTGGAGCTAATTACCAGACTTGTTCGATGAATCCTGCTCCATCAGCTTCTACAATTCGTGAAGAAGGTCTAAAACATCAATTGGATTTGATGCTCTACACTTATGCAACAGATGAAATCGATCATTGCCAAGGCTTAAAAGCAACGTTTAAAGAATGGTCAAACAGTATACATCAAGCGGGAATAAAACATTTAGCTGTCATGGCTCCTGTTCCAGAATTTTATGATCGAGTAGACATCTGGACCGTAAATCCCGAGCGATATAATGCAGCAGGAGAAAAAATAACTGAAGTATTAAAACAAGGAAAAGAAGTTTGGTTTTATACTTACTTTGCGCCAATGGACAATTCACCTATTTGGCTCATTAACTTTGAACCAATCAACTATAGAATAGCCCAAGGCTTTATTAATCAAAGTTTGGGTTTAACAGGGCTTCTTTATTCGCGAGTTGATACTTGGACAAATGACCCTTGGAATAATGTAGATTTTTTAGATATTTATTCTGAGCAACAAAAACATTATCCAGGCGAAGGAATGCTAATTTATCCTGGTAAACAGGTTGGTATTAGTGGGGCTGCTCCTTCAATGAGGCTCAAATGGATTAGAGAAGGAGTAGAAGATTATGAATACATTGAGATTTTAAAAAGAGCAGGCTATCAAGAGTGGGCAATGAAAGTTGTACACGAAGTAGCCAAAGATATGCATAATTGGAATCAAGACCCAGAAGTTTTAAATGCCGTTCGGCTTAAATTAGGCGCAAAAATTGCTCGATTATCTCAGCCAAGTTAATACTTAGAAAAATCTTCTAGATGAGCATTAAAATATAAAAATCGGGATAATAAAATGAATTTTTTAATTTTTAATTTTTAGAATAATTAGCTATATGAAATTAGATTCAAATCAAACAGCAATTGAGAGTGCTGTAAGGTACAAAATAAAAATATTATTTATCATTACTGGTTTAAACTCTGGGGGAGCAGAGGTGATGCTCCTTAGTCTATTATCTAGTATCAATCGCGATCGCTTTGAACCATCGGTAATTTCTTTAATGGATAAGGGGATATATGGTGAACAAATTGAGCAATTAAATATTCCTGTCTACTGTGTAAAAATGTTGGCAGGAAAACCGACGATTAATTCAGCTAAACTGATCGCTAAATTAATTAAACAGATTGAACCAGACTTAATTCAGGGTTGGATGTATCATGCTAATTTAGCTGCGCAGGTTTTCAATTTTTTGGTTAAGCGAGAAACACCTGTATTATGGAGTATTCATCATTCGCTTCATGCTATATCTTCGGAAAAACTTCTCACCCAAGGAATAATTCGCTTTGGTGCTTGGTCTTCTAAATATGCGGATAAAGTTGCTTTTGTTTCGGAAAAAAGCCAAGCTCAACATCAACAAATTGGCTATTCTAAAGGTAATAGTTGCGTTATTCCTAATGGTTTTGATACCTCTAAATTTAAGCCTTCAGCTGAGATTAGGCAGAAATTTCGTCAAGAATTAAATATTGCCGACCATGTTTTTCTCATTGGCTCTGTTGCTCGATATCATGCGATGAAAGATCATGCTAACTTTTTGCAGGCAGCTCACCTACTTTTGGTAGAACATCCTGAAACTAAATTTGTGATGGTTGGCACAAATGTTGATTATGAAAACCAAACCTTAACTACCTTGATTGATACATTAGGCATTGGTGATAATGTATATCTTTTAGGACAACGTAGTGATATTCCTCAAATCACACCTGCTTTGGACATATTAACTTCTTCCTCAGCTTATGGAGAAGCTTTCCCTTTAGTACTTGGTGAAGCAATGTCCTGTGAAGTACCCTGTGTAGTTACAGACATTGGTGATTCTGCTTGGATTGTCGGCGACACGGGAAAAGTTGTACCGCCAAAAAATCCCACTGCACTTGCTCAAGCTTGGCAAGAGGTGATGACAATGGATATATCTGTCAAAGCTAATTTGGGCAAATTGGCTCGTAAGAGAATCATCAACAAATTTTCTTTAATTTCAATAGTTGATCGATATGAAAATCTTTATCAAAGTCTAGTTGAGCGGTAAAATTAGCTAAGCTGGACAGTATTTGCTACAAATACGCCTACTATCAAGCATTCTCAGCACAATCAAAGTAACATGTAACATATTTATTTTATTGATGCCGCTTTTGATGCCATTGCCAAGCATGGGAGATAATATCATCTAAATTAGAGTAGGCAGGCTGCCAGCCTAAAATTTTCTGAGCTTTAGCGCCACTTCCCACTAGTGATGGTGGATCTCCTGGACGGCGATCGCTTAATTCAGCCTTAATTTCTTTGCCTGTAATTTGGCGCGCTGTTTCAATTACTTCCTTAACGGAAAAACCACTGCCATTGCCCAGATTGAAAACGTCGGTTGTGCCGTCACTTAAAAGATATTTTAAGGCGAGAATATGAGCCTGGGCAATGTCTAAAACATGAATATAGTCGCGGATACAACT
>JBDKJC010000209.1:0-6344 GCA_039796815.1 Cyanobacteriota bacterium
CCCCCAGAAACTCCCGCAACCCCCGAAAAGACAGTCACCGCAACTCAACCAGAAACTCCCGCAACCCCCGAAAAGACAGTCACCGCAACTCAACCAGAAACTCCCGCAACCCCCGAAAAGACAGTCCCCGCAACTCAACCAGAAGCCACTCTTCCTGGTATGCCAGTTCCTCAGCCCAAAGTCGAGCCTCAACAGCCTAGTGATGAATCTGTCACAGAAGAAACCAAAGAAGTAGAAGTAGAAGAATCAGAGTCAGTAGCTACAAATGATACTGCTGCTAACTTACCTACTCCCCCTCAACCTCAAGCACCTCCAGCCTCTGCTGTGAATAATGAGCCACAACCTGAGCCTGAAGCTAAAACGGCAACCGATCTAGAAGAAAATGCGCAGGTTGCTCAAGCTGAATCAGAAATAGAACAAGAGCAGAAAAAATTAGCAGAGAACAATCGAGAGTCAGATACAAAAATAACTAATTCAGATCGGTCTGAAGAAGTTGCGATTAATAGTGAAACTGCTGGTTTGTCTGAAAAAGTTGAAACAGGTAGCTTAGAACAAGGCGATCGCGTGATTGAGGATGATGGCAGCCTATACGACTTCTATCCAATACAGGGTAAAGCGGGAGAATCTGTGACTATTAACCTCGAAAGCGATGAGTTTGATGCTTTTGTCGCGTTAGTGGATAGTAACGGTAAAACTGTGGGGGAAAATGATGATATTAGTTCCGAAGATAGTAACTCCCAACTGAAGGTAACTCTTCCAGAAGATGGGGTTTATAACGTGATCGTCAATACCTATGATGAAAACGGTACTGGTGAATATATTTTGAAAGTAAGCCGCTAAAATGTTTTTCTGCAAGCAATAATAATATTGAAAACTGCTGTCATAGCCAGTTGCTACTTATTTAATTCCATTGAATGTTCTTTCAAAACCTCCAGGGGAATAAAGTCAAGCATTGATTCATGAGTAGCTTCAAGATTAATGGGTGGTGCAAAACCTGCATCTAATGCTTCTTTCCAGCGTAAGGCGCACAAACACCAACAATCTCCTGGTTTTAAACCTGGAAAATTATACATTGGCATTGGTGTACTAAGGTCATTACCTTGTTCTTGGCTAAAAGTTAAAAACTTAGCAGTAACTTCAGCACAAACTATATGTACACCTCGATCTTCTGCCCCAGTATCACATTTTCCATTACGATAAAATCCTGTCATGGGAGAGGTGCAGCATATTTTTAATTCTCCACCTAAAACATTTTTCGCATTCATGGCTAAATTATTCGATCGATTGGGACTGTGAATATAAATAAATTTTAGCGAAATTGAGTCAGAAAAAGACGCTTCATCACAAACGTCTCCAGAATTGTTAGTTTTCACTCATAGATTTTGGCTCTCCTGCTTTGGCAATCAGCTCTTGCAATACAGAAGAAAGATTTTCATTTAGTTTACCAGCTCGGATAAATTCGGCATAGGTATCAGCTTCAATATCTAGCATTTGCTCATTGAGCTGTTCTATAGTTAGCGATCGCAAATCCTCATACTTTTTCTGCATAGAATCCATTTTGTCTTTAATACTTTCGAGTTCTCCTTTTACCAATTCTTGTTGATAGCGATAGTATTCAGGATTAATTTCTGAAGCTAATTCATTATTAGTTAAATACTTTAAAACACGCTTCATAGCTACTTTCCTCGCTAATAACTCTAAATATTCTTGATGTAAAGACTGATCGCCAACTAGATCGAGAGTACTCAACAGCCATTTCATGCTTAATCCTTGAACTAAAAGGCTAAATAGCACTACCCCAAAAACTGTATCAATAATTTCTTGTCTACTTGCTAATACTTCAGGAACACTTAATGCTAAAGCGATGGATACAGAACCTCTTAATCCACCCCAGCAGAGTACAGTTTGTTCTCTTAGGTTAGTTTTAGTTTTACTAAATAAATTACTAATATTGCCCAAACCAAAAATCATTATTGCTCTGGTTAATGAGACAAAAGCGATCGCCATGACAATTAGTCCGAAGTTACTTTTAAGACTACTAAAGTTTATTTGGTCGCCAATTAACAAAAAAACGATAGAATTGACAAAAAATGCCAGAAAATCCCAAAATTCCGAAACTAATAGCCTAGTACGGGGATTCATACCCACCCGAGAACCAAAATTACCTAAAATAATGCCCGCGATCACCACGCCAATTACCCCCGAACCGCCTAATTCTTCAGTGATGAGATATGTCCCATAAGCCGACACCAAAGTCAAGGATTGCTCTACCAAAGGCAAATCAAATCTTTGAGTTAGATAAGAAATCCCAAATCCAATCAAGCCACCAACGCTAAAACCTATCCCTACAAAGGTTATCAAGCGAATCATGATGGTTGAGATATCAAATTCGCCAATACCTAGCGGAATGTTAACCAGCAGCAAAAATGCGACTACCGCTACCCCATCATTAAACAGACTTTCTCCTTCCATCAGAATTGTTAAACGTTTACTTGCTCCCAATTCCCGAAGTAAAGCTACGACAGACACAGGATCGGTGGAAGATAAACTAGCAGCAACCAAAAGAGCTGTAGCCAAAGACATATTCGTAAAATAGCTGAGGGGAAAAGCTACTCCGACTACAGAAATAACTACGCCGAAAATTGCAAATAGACTTACAGGTATTAGACTATTTTGAAGAATGCGCCAACGAGTATTCCAAGCGGCTTCAAAAAGTAGAGGCGGGAGAAAAATTTCTAAAATTAGTTCAGGAGAAAGGCTGACTAACCGAATATCCACAAAGGCTAGACCCAGTCCGACAATTACTAGCAATAGGGTATAGGGAATTTGCCGAAACCAACTAAAGATACGTGAAATAGTTGCTACGCTTAAAGACACGGACAAGACGATCAAAAATTGTTCTAGATTGTCCTGGATAGATACCTCCGTTAGGCTGGGTTCGATCGCGAAAAAGATTGTTTCCATAAAGTCACTTGAGAAATACAGTTTGAGGCAGGTTGCGCAGTATCAGTTAATTGTGTCGTAGATTTCGATCATGCTTAATAAGATAAGGTAGATCAGAGTAACTATTGCAATTACTTTAGAATTATCTAACCGTATGTATACATATACTGAGAATAATTATCTTGATTACCAACTTTACTGAGTCAGAGGCTTGTTTGCTATTTAGAAATTATTTTAAAGACATAATATATGTATGAATATTCAAGCAAATATTAAAATAACCGTTTTTAATCGGCGTACTTTCTCAAATATTTATGGCAGATAATTGAATGAACAAATTGTAAATTGTTTAATAATTAATTGCTTATTTTTATAGTTGCATAAATCTTCTTTACAAACAGTTTAAGAGTCTATGTGTAATCATTTTTTTTTCTGTCGGTCTATTAAGATAATCTGAAATATAAATTGGAAATTTATTGAGACAAGAATATAGAAATTTAAGATTATTTAGGTATATTGAATGATTAGTATTTTATTAGTAGACGATCAAGCTCTGCTCTGTGAAATGTTAAAAACTTGGCTTGATGTGGAGAAAGATATTAATGTTGTGGGGGTTGCCCATGATGGACAGGAAGCGATCGCTAAGGTAGAGCAGCTTCAGCCTGATATGGTGCTGATGGACATTGATATGCCCCAAATGAACGGTTTACAGGCAACTAAGATTATTTCCCAACGGTTTCCCAAGGTAAAAGTAATTTTTCTTAGTGGTCATGATGATGATATTTATCTAGGCAAATCACTGCGAGCTGGAGCAAAAGGATACCTACTCAAAAATACCACAGCCGAGGAACTGATCAAGAAAATCCGTTCTGTTCACAAAAACATCAACTTGTTAGAGTCGGTGCAAAACGAGGATTCTTTACTACCCCTACAAGTTCAAGTAGAAGAATTAATTGAAACCTATCGTCTTCAATTAGAAGATCTAGTGGCTCAACAAAATGCTCACTACTCATCAGATGATTTGGCACAAATTGAGCAAAAACTAGAACAACGCCTTGATGAATTAGAGAGCAAAATTGATGCTAACCAAGGGAATAAATTTCATCAGCTGGAAAATAAAAATCAATCAAGTTGGAGATCGGTGCGTCAAGAATTGATCAACGTTAATAGCCAATTTAATCAAGCGAATCGTAGTTTAAGCAGCCAATTTAGCCAGCAAATTGCTAATTTGCGACAAGATCTCGATCGCAAACTATCTGAGGCTCTAGATGATTGGTCACGTCAGCGAGCAGCGCTACAAGAATGGGCAGTACAGCGAGATGAGATGCGCCCTGACTTAGAAGATTATGAGTTAAAAAATCGCCAGGAATTAATATCTGTACTCAATCCAATGCGAACCTCATTAGAGGATGTAGATCAAAAGCTTAAAACTACTCAGAGCTGGCTCAGGGCTTGCGGATTGTTTGCTTTGTTAGCCACACTGGTTTCAGGATATATCTTAATGTCTGAGATTAAGTCAGGGGATTTAATTAATCCTAACAACATCACTCCAGGTAAAAATGTGGAATCAACAGAGTATTAAGTTATTAACTATTAAAATCAAAAGTATTGCTAAATGTTAAGATTTCAAAGATATAAAATGTTACGTCTATAGCTTGTTTGATCGAGGAGGTCTAGCAATGCTAAACCCCGCGATCAAAAAGATCAAGCTTGGCATGTCTTGAAAGCAACTGTTTGGTTAGATATTGAATTACTTACCTGACGTTACGCAGAGAAAAGTTAGTAACTACAATTATGTAGGGAGACTGAGAGATTGACGTATTACTAATCCTCCAATCCCCTAGTCCCCTAAATCCCCCAGTCCCTACGTAAAAACTATAGAGTAATTAGCAGGTGCGTAACATCAGTTACTTACTTTCAACTGATTCGATTTCTGGTGCAGTTAAAGACATCATCGAGTAAATATTAGTTGGTGCTGGCATTTGTTGAGCCAAGCTAGGTACAGAAGCACGCAATCTGACTGTAAGTTGACTAATACTGGAATCATAGATTTGGGTAACTAGTTTAGGATACAAACCGATACCAATAATCGGAATTAGCAAGCAAGCGATAATGAATACTTCTCGGGGTTCAGCATCAACTAAGTTAGTGTGGTCTACTAATTCTTTGTTTTCAGGGCCATAGAGCATCTCTCGTAGCATTGAAAGGAGATAAATCGGTGTTAAGATTACGCCGATTGCTGCTAAGAAAATAATACACACTTTAAAAGTTGAGTTGTAAGCATCACTGGTAGCAAAGCCAACAAAGACCATTAATTCAGCTACAAAGCCACTCATGCCTGGCAGGGCTAAGGAAGCAAAGGAACAAGTCGTCCACATAGCAAAGATTTTTTTCATCTTTTGACCGACACCACCCATCTCATCCAGCATTAAAGTATGGCTGCGGTCATAGGTAGCACCTACCATAAAGAAAAGACTAGCCCCAATCAGACCATGAGAAATCATTTGTAGCATTGCCCCGCTTGTTCCTAAGTCGGTAAAGGAAGCAATGCCAATGAGGACAAACCCCATATGAGAAATTGACGAATAGGCAATTTTACGCTTAAGGTTACGCTGGGCAAAAGAAGTTAAGGCTGCATAAACAATATTCACCACCCCCAAAATTACTAAGGCAGGAGCAAAAAACGCATGAGCATCAGGTAGCATTCCCGCATTCATCCGTAACAGAGCATAACCACCCATTTTTAGCAAAATCCCTGCAAGTAGCATATGGGCTGGGGCTGTCGCCTCTCCATGAGCATCTGGTAGCCAGGTATGGAGGGGAAAGATCGGTAGTTTGACCCCATAGGCAATGAGGAAGCCCGCATAGAGAAATAATTGCAAATTAAAGGCATACTCTTTAGAGGCGATCGCCCTCATGTCAAAAGTCACCGTGTCGCCGTAAAATGCCATCGTTAGGGCAGCGATTAAGATAAACAGTGAACCCCCAGCAGTATAGAGGATAAACTTGGTCGCAGCGTAAAGACGTTTCTTGCCACCCCAGATTGACAAGATTAGATATACAGGAACTAGTTCTAATTCCCAAACAAGGAAAAATAGCAGCATATCCTGAACGGCAAATACGGCAATTTGTCCGCCATACATTGCCAACATTAAAAAGTAAAAGAGCTTAGGCTTATAGGTAACAGGCCAAGCTGCCATCATTGCCAGAGTCGTAATAAAACCCGTAAGCAAGATTAAGGGCATAGAAAGCCCATCTGCCCCAACTGACCAGTTGAGGTCTAGCTGGGGTATCCAACCATAACTTTCGACTAACTGGAGGTCGGGGTTACTAAAGTCGTAGTCTTGATAAAATCCATAAACTAGAATGGCAAAATCGATTAAGCCAATCACTAAAGCATA